>CBIHPU010000105.1:0-9026 GCA_966211935.1 uncultured bacterium
GTGTTTGTGTAGGTAAGCGGGATAGTGAAATTAAACTTCCTTACTGCACCAATCATTTCAGCAGTTATTGCCGTTGTAGTTGTCTGGCCATTTCCTAAATAAACCCAATAACCAGTTCCACCTGCGATAGTGTTGGTGATTGATGTGATACCGATATAGGCGCTTGCATCATCAAATAATCCGGGCGCTGTTTCATCGTATGAATAAACAGAAGTGAAACTTCCGGGCCATCCGTTTGGGCATGAAGAACAGGTAATAGAAAAATCATCGTTTAAATCCGCAAAAGTATTGGTTGATGATAATGGACTTCCCCAAAAGGTCCAGCCGGTTGTTCCTCCTGCTGCAAATCGTTGTGCAATTACATTTCCGTTGATATCTCCGCTTCCTGTAATTGTTCCAACGCGCGCTGTTCCGCTTGCAGTACTTATCAATGTGAAAGTTTGTCCGTTAACATTGAATGTACCGTTACTGAGAGTAAGCGTGCCAAGAAGATTTTGCGCGCCGGAAAGACTTGCTCCCGCGTTATTGTTTAATGACAGGTCATAGAAATTTGTCACTGAAGTTCCTCCTATAATCTGCGCGGCTGTTCCGTTTAAGTGAACTTTTCCTCTTTGCGTCAGCAGTGTTCCGTTATTGGTGAAATTTCCAGCAATATTAATTTGATGATTTGAAGTGCTGACATCCAGTGTTGATCCGGTGTTGATCGTGAAATTTGCGGTTGTTGAAATCGGACTTAACAGTGTTTTAATTCCGGCATTGCTGAAAATTACAGATGTAAAAGTTTCTCCACCCGATTTAAAAATAGTCTGTGCTGATGCACCATTAAACAAAGTTGAAGTTGAACGAGGTACAAATGTTCCTGAATCGCTCCAGTTTCCTCCCACGGTAATCGGAAAATTACTTAAGCTCACGTCGAGGGAGGTTGCAGTTCTTATCGTAACATTTCCATTGCACGTTGTTGCTGCAGGCAAAGTTTTTGTTCCCCCTGATACTGTAAGATTGTGATACGTAGCACCTGCAGGATTGCGAATTGTTAAACTTCCCGCATTTGAATAGATCACTGTGTTTCCTGTGCCGGAAGCAGAAAAAGTGGTAACATTGAAGTTAGCCATAATACATTTAATATCCAGAATACCCGAACCCTGAGCCCAGCTGCCGGCCCCTGTAAGAGAGTTATTAATTGTCACATATCCATCGTTCGTGCAGCTCCCGGTAACAGAAACCACGCCGTTGAAAATTGAATTGGCACTGCCTCCGAATGTTTTATTCGTTCCGTTGAAAATATACATTCCGGTTCCTGAATTAAAAAGACCATTATTAATAAAGTTTCCTGAAATCCTCCACGATTCATTTACTGCATTATCCCATAACCCTGTAGGATTAATTGTGACATTGGTTAGCTGTTTAAGTCCACCAGTGTTAACTACTGTTATTGTTCCGCTAACCACAAATGTTCCGTTAACATTTAATCTGCTTCTGCTTAAAATGTTTGAGCCTGTAACTACATTTAAGTTACCACCAATAATTAATCTGCACGTTGATGTACCGTTAATGGTTCCACCATTCATATTAAAATTACCGGTTACAGATTGTGTTTCATTAGCCATTGAACGCCACACTCCGCCGGAATTAATTGTAACATTTGAAAAAGTTTTTGTTCCCTGAACGCTATTGAAGATTAATGTGCCGGTTATGAAAGTTCCTCCTGAAATAGTAATTGTTGTACTTGTAAGTGTTGAATTTCCCGTGACGGAACAGGTACCCGCTACCAATAAGGTTCCACTGCCACTAATGGTTCCGTTGTTTAAAAAAAGCCCGCCGGTTCCAACATTTGTTGTTCTTGACTGGTTCCAGTTTGCAGTACCATTTACTATAAGTGATAAACAATTACCCTGGTTGCCATTCATGGTAATATTGTGTCCGGTAGAAATTGTTACGTTATCGGCGGAAGTTGGCACAGTGCCTGTTGACCAGGTAGAAGCTGTATTCCAGTTTCCGGACGCAACGCTTACAATGTTTGCTGACTTAATTGCAAAAAAAGTAATCAGGTATATCAGGGTAAGGAAAGCTTTTGTTAGCTTCATACTGGGGAGTATTAACTCAAAACAAAAATATAGAAAAGGAATCGGTACAAAGCAAGAGTGCTTGCTGTTTTATTAAACTTCTGACGGTGATAAAAGATTCCTCATCGAAATAAGCAAGAGCGCTTATTTTGGTAAGAGTAAGTACTTATTTGCCTTAACGAGTCAAAAAAATATTCAAAAACTGGTTTAATCAGCTTTTTGCGAGCAAAAAAAACCGGGGACAGATAAGATCCCCGGTCGTAATAATTTCAAAGAATGCGGTTAAGCTGGGCGGCTGCCGGATGTTAATCCATATTTAGCTTTAAGCTTGTCATCATAATCATCTGCGTAGAATCCAACGCGATTCATCATTGCAGAAACTTCGCTCTCATCTAAACCGTCAACTTCGCGGATTATCTTAATATAGCACCAGTTTTTGTTGATGGTAAATGCAACTCCGTACAATGTGTGATTGATTTCGAGTAATTCTTTACAAAAGTCGCTGAGATTATTGGCGGGAAGTTCCAATACAGGGGACATTACCTGAAAATATCCACGCGGACCAGTTTCAGTTTCAATGTTCCAGATGTCGACCCAAACAGAAGCGGATCCTCTTTTCAGGTTCCATTGTCCGGGTTGTTCGCCGCGGCAGGCTGATGGATCAACTCCAAGATTTTTGATTACGTTGTCTACCATTTGGTAGTATTTCTCTAGTGACATAATAAAAGTGGTTTTAGGTTAGTGATTATGTTTAGACGATTAAATTTATGTAAATAAAATTAAAAGGCAAGAAAACTGATTACATTTTCTCCTGAATGGATTCATTCAGTTTCTCTGTAAAGAAAGTTGCCATTTTATTCTGGTAGGTTTTGGTTTTGTACTCTCCAACCCAACGCACGCCCTGAATGGCATTTGTCAAAAACACCTCGTCCGAATTAAGCATGGTGTTCAGCGGAATATTAATTTCATAACAAAGAATTCTGTGACGCTGCGCGATCTCCATGATCTGTCTGCGCATAACGCCTTCCACGCATCCCTGCGCCAGCATCGGCGTATAAAGCGATCCGTTTTTAACAAAGAAAATATTACTGGAAACGCTCTCACAAATATTTCCTTCCTCATTTAAAATGATCACGTCATCCAGCTTCACATCTTTTTTATAAATACCGGCAAGCACATAAATCAACGCGTTCCCGCTTTTAAGTGTTGCAAGTTTATTCTTTGGTTTTCTGATGTCGTGGAAAATATCAACCTTGAAACCTGTATCGTTTGTCCTGTATCCTGTATCGTCCAATGCTTCGGTTTCAATAAGAAAGCTGATATCATTACTGCGGGGAGTGTAAAAACCTCCTTCATTTCTGAATACAGTAAACCGAACGCGCACATCGCTCGGAAGTTTATTTACTTCAATAAGCTGCCGAATGAGATTTGAAATGGTTTCAACGCCAAAATCAAATGGAATATTCATTCGAAGCATTGTCATTCCAACCTTTATGCGACGCATGTGATCGCTAAGGAACATTATTTTTCCATTTACGTAGCGTATAGTTTCAAATAAAGCATCTCCATAACGGAAAGCTCTGTTTGCAAATGAAACAACAGGCTCGTAAATACTGATCAGGTGACCATTATAGTTGCAGTATATGTCTCCGGTCAGCTCCATTGCTATTAATTTTCCGACGGTTTTGTAATGGAAATTCGTTTAAAAATAAAATTTAAGCCGGTCATTTGCTGATAATCTGTTCCCGCTTCCAACAAGTCGTCATCGCTGTAAAGCCAATGCACAATAACATCATTTCCCTTGTTTTTCAACTCCATTAATTTGTATAAAACAAATAAAATCATTTTTGAAGAACTTATATTGAAGTAGTCAAGATGAAACACCGCTATTGTTTTTTGTGCAGGACACCCAATATAACTCTCCAGGTTATCCAGTAAACTTTTGTAAAATTCAACTCCGTTTTCCGGAACAGAAACGCCCACAATTTCAAGCCTGCCTTTTTCCTTATCAAATAGAATTGATGGAGTATTTTCCGTTGGTTCCTGTTTCAAAATCGCTGACTCCAATACCTGCATTGGATAAAAATACTAATAATATTCAAAAAATATTACTACTGTAAATGTCAATCCAAAAAGAATTTAAATCAATAATGTTAATAGCGGACAGATAATAATAGAGCAAAATTTGTATTTTTACATTTCTGCGAATAAAGCGAAAGTTTTGATTAAGCATAAATTCTTACTGACGAAACTATTATTGTTTTTTTTTCTTACCGGAATTTCTGTTACCCGCGGTTATGCACAAAAAACAGGAGTTGTTTTAAGCGGGGGAGGAGCAAGCGGTATTGCCCATATTGGTTTCTTAAAGGCTCTTGAACAGGAAGGAATTCCGATCGATTATATCTGCGGCACATCCATTGGCGCGTGGATCGCGGGTTTGTATGCAAGTGGTTACAGTCCGGACCAGATCCAGGCAATTTTTAATTCAGATGAATTTAAGCGGATTTCCAAAGGAGATATTGAGAGTGACAAGCTTTACGTTTTTAAGAAGGCCGATGATAACGCTTCCTGGATCAGTATCAATCTGGATGTAGATTCCAACTTCAGAAACAGCATCCCCACCAATTTTTTAAATTCCATTCCCCTCGATTTTAAAATGATGGAACTCTTCGCTCCACCGGCGGCAAGAGCGGGTTACAATTTTGATAGCCTTTTTATACCTTTTCGCTGCGTTGCCTCAGACATCGTTACCAAACAGAGCGTTTTGTTCAGCAGGGGAGATCTTTCTTCTGCCATCCGCGCGTCAATGACTTATCCTTTTTATCTCCGTCCCATTACTATTGACGGTCGTGTACTTTTTGATGGCGGACTTTACAATAATTTTCCAACGAATGTAATGTACCAGGAATTTTATCCTGATCTGATATTGGGCTGTTCAGTCACAAGCAATTCTGCCAGTCCCAATGAAGAAAATCTTTACCTGCAGATCAGAAACATGATGATGTCCAAAACTGATTTTACACCGGTATGTGAAAACGGTATCATTGTGAATCCATGGTCTGAATCTCCATTGTTCGATTTTGATCATCCGCAACATCTTATTGACAGTGGTTATGTAGCTACGATGCGTCTGATGGATTCGATAAAGAACCAGGTATCAAGGCGCGTTTCAATTGCGCAGCTGACTGAGAAGAGAAAAACTTTCTGGGCGGGAGAAAAAAAATTGCAGGTTGAATCGGTTGAGATAGATGGATTGAACGGCCGGCAGGCACAGTATGTAAAGAAACTGATGCAGCCAGGAAATAAATTAATGAGCATTGAAGAATTCTCTAAGCGTTTTTTCAGGCTGGCCGAAGATGATCAGATAAAATCGTTATATCCAACTGCAGAGCTTAATACAGCTACAGGAAACTACAGGATGAAATTGTACGTGAAAAAAGAAAAGTCATTTCTTGTTGAGGTTGGTGGAAATTTTTCTAACCGTCCCATTTCTGAAGGCTTTCTTGGTCTGCAGTATAAACATCTTTCGAAAATTTCAACGAGCCTCTATGGAAATATGTATTTCGGAAAATTCAACACTTCGGTATTGGGCAAACTTCGTTTTGATATTCCATCCAAAATTCCTTTATGCCTGGAAGCAGTTGGCAGTTATGGTTTCTGGGATTATTTTAAAAGCAGCAATGTGTTTTATGATCTTGAGATTCCTCCCTACCTGAAACAACGGGATGTATTCGGAGAGTTGGGTTACGGTATTCCGTTGGGAAATAAAGCTAAATTATCGGTTGGTGGTGGTCTTGCTGAATTGTCGAACTATTATTACCAGGATAACAATTTCACCATAAAAGATACGGCCGATCGTACCCATTTTGATTTTTCTTCCGCGCACATTAACTATGTTTTTAATACGCATAACAGAAAGCAATATGCGTCAGAAGGAACAAAGATTTTATTTACAAGTAAATTTGTGAATGGTTTTGAAAATCAATATCCCGGTTCAACTTCCATATCTAAAGATACCATTCATGAGTTTCACCAGTGGTTTCAGTTTAAAGGAATTGTTGACATGTACATCAAAACAAGTCGTAATTTTAAATTAGGAGTTTATGGTGAAGCAGCCTGGTACACGCAGGGATTTTTTCAGAATTACACATCCACCATTTTAACTGCACCGGGTTTTGCGCCAACTCCTGAAAGCCAGACTTTGTTTCTTACAAATTACCGCGCTCATAAATTTGCAGCCGGCGGTATAAAATTTATTGTGCACCCGGTAAAAAACCTGGATCTGAGAGCTGAGGGATATATTTTTCAGCCATTCAATTCCATTCTTCAAACCTCCGACCGGAAGGCGGAATACAGCACCAACTTTCTCTATCGCCACTTTGTTGCAATGGGAGCTGTTGTTTATCATACGCCTGTTGGGCCCGTCAGTTTTTCAATAAATTATTACGAGGCAGGAAAAGAGAGTTTCAGTTACCTGGTGCATTTTGGGTACACGATTTTCAACCGCAAATCGCTGGAGTAATCGTGGATACATCTCAGTAACCACGGAGTTACGGAGAAACAGAGGATCACTCGGATATTCATTTATAAATCATCAGTAGCCGCAGATTTTACAGATTTACGCTGTTTGTTTTTTTATCTGCGTTAATCTGCGTGATCTGTGGCCACAAAAGGAGAAGCCACATTATCTCAGATCTACACAGATTTTTTTGATTCGCGTTGATCTGCGAAATTCGCGGCCACTTATAAGTCACAGATTTTATAGATTTACGTAGACAGGTATCTGTGTAACTCTATATTTCTCATTGACTCCATGGTTTAGCCGCCAATTTAGCGAATCAGCGCAAATTATTATTTCTTCCTTTGTGTAACTCTGGATTTTTCTCCGTGTCCGTGGTAAACGAGATCCAAAAATTCAGCCACAGATTTCTCAGATTTACACAGATCCGATATTTATCGGATCGTAATTCGTAGATTAGTTAGCCGCGACTCAGCGCAAATTATTATTTCTTCCTTTGTGTAACTCTGGATTTTTCTCCGTGTCTCCGTGCTAATCGAGATTCGAGATCAGGATTTTACTACCATTTCCTTCTGAAGTATGATCCGCAGTTTTTCCGCGTCCAGTTTTGGACGTAATTGTCCATTAAGAGCAACCGAAATGTCGCCGGTTTGTTCTGATACAATTATTGCAAGCGCGTCTGTTGTTTCAGTGATTCCAACGCCAGCCCTGTGACGCATACCAAAATGCGCGGGAAACTGTTCCTTCTCAGTTACCGGTAGCACGCAACGAGCGGCAACAATTCTGTCACCCGTTATAATTACAGCTCCATCATGCAATGGACTGTTCTTGTAGAAAATATTTTCAATCATGCGTTCGGTCAGGGCACCGTCAATTTTTTCTCCCGTGCTCGCGTAAAATTTCAGATCGGAATTTCTTGTAAGCACAATCAAAGCACCTGTTTTGCTTTCACTCATGCGCTGACAGGCTTTAATGAGTTGAGAATAATCTGCCGGCACGTTTGTTTCCTGTTTCATTCTCTCACTGATGCGGAACAAGGTTTTTAATGGTTTGCTGCGATTAATAAGTTCACTTGTTCCGAGCAACAATAAAAACCTTCTCAGTTCCTGTTGAAACACTACGATTATCGCGATCACACCAACATCAATGAATTTTCCAAGAATGGAGCTGACTAGTTTCATGTCGAAAGCCCGCACAATGATCCATACAAAGTAAACCAGGAGAATACCGGTGAGAATGTTTACTGCAGGAGTTCCTTTTACAAGATTATACAGGTTATAAAGCAGAACAGCCACCAGAACAATATCAATAGCGTCGGTCCAGGTAAAAGAAGGAAAAAATATGTCAAGCAGATAAATCATTTTTGTAAAAGTAACTTTTCAGCAGGACTTATAAAATTCGGTTATTTTAACCGCTTCAACAGCTTCCTTCACATCATGCACCCTTAATATTTTTGTGCCATTCAATAACGCTATTGTATTTACAATACTCGTTCCGTTCAACGCGTTTTCAGGTTTTGTTTTCAGCACCCGGTTTATCATTGATTTTCTTGATACGCCGGCTAGAACAGGCAAATTTAGTTTCAGTAACGCATTCATGCCTTTCAGCAATTCAAAGTTGTGCTCCGCAGTTTTTCCAAAACCAAAACCAGGATCAATAATTATTTGTTTTATTTTATTCTGTTGTAGTGTTTTTACTTTTTTCAGAAAAAAACTTTTCACCTCTTTCGTAACGTTTTTGTAGGTTGGATTAACTTGCATGGTTGAAGGTGTGCCCTGCATGTGCATGATTATGTACGGCAGCCTAATTTTCTTAATAGCCGCGAACATTTGCCCGTCATAATCTCCCGAGTAAATGTCGTTTATGATGTCCGCGCCCTGATCAGAAGAAGCAATCGCCACTCCGGCTCTGAATGTATCTATTGAAATAAATGTGTCCGGGAAAGTTGATCGAAGTAATTTAAGTGCAGGCAACAATCTTTTTAATTCTTCTTTTTCAGTTACCTCTTTCGCTCCGGGTCGTGTTGAAACTGCACCGATATCCAGGATTGCGGCTCCGTCTGCAATCATCTTTTCGGCCTGCCACAAAAGTTTTGCATAATTTTTGTACTTACCTCCGTCATAAAATGAATCAGGTGTAACGTTGAGTATACCCATTACTTTTGGTGTTGCCAGATCAAGGGTTTTACCATTGGCGCGCAACCTCAAATTTTGCTTAAAAACCGTATCTTGTGAGCTCATTTATGTCTACCGTTATGTCTAATACCTCCATGCAATATGATGCTGTGGTAAAGCAATGCAAAGATATTTTTTTAAAAAAGATGAAGGACTACGGCACTGCCTGGAGAATTTTGCGCACAACATCTCTTACCGATCAGATCTTTATTAAAGCCAATCGCATCCGCAGTATAGAAGAAAAAGGGAACCAGAAAGTTGACGATGACA
>CBIHPU010000106.1:0-9009 GCA_966211935.1 uncultured bacterium
TTGCTCATCAACTTTCGGGTTAGATTTATCTTCTTTTGCAAGAAGTCTGTTTGGACAGAAACCTTCAACACCATAAGTTAAGCTAACTGTAGCGCCTTTATCACTGATATGTGTAACAGTTCCTTTGTGAGTTGAACCGATTGTGAAAATGGTTTCGAAAACATCCCAAGGATTGTCTTCCAGTTGCTTGTGTCCAAGGCTCAGACGGCGATTCTCACCATCGATCTCAAGAACTACAACATCCATTTTATCACCGATTTTACAAAACTCACTTGGGTGCTTTATTTTCTTGCTCCAGCTTAAGTCTGAAATATGAACTAATCCATCAACACCTTCTTCAAGTTCTACAAACACACCAAAATTGGTGAAGTTGCGGATAGTTCCTGTATGACGGCTGCCTTTGGAATACTTCTCCATGATCATTGCCCATGGATCAGGTGTAAGCTGTTTCATGCCAAGGCTCATTTTACGCTCTTCACGATCAAGTGTAAGAACAACTGCCTCAACTTCATCACCTACTTTTACAAAGTCGCCCGCAGTGCGCAGATGCTGGCTCCAGCTCATTTCTGAAACGTGGATCAGACCTTCAACACCAGCAGCTATCTCAACAAATGCTCCGTAGTCAGCAATAACAACCACTTTTCCTTTAACCTTGTCACCAACTTTAAGTCCGGTATCAAGATTTTCCCAAGGATGCGGTGTAAGCTGCTTAAGACCAAGCGCGATACGCTTCTTGTCATCATCAAAATCAAGAATAACAACGTTGATCTTCTCATCAAGCTTAACGATTTCTTCAGGGTGATTGATACGACCCCAGCTAAGATCTGTAATGTGAATAAGACCATCAACACCACCAAGATCAATGAACACACCGTAAGAAGTGATATTCTTAACAGTACCTTCAAGTACCTGGCCTTTTTCAAGCTTACCGATGATCTCTTTCTTCTGCATTTCGATCTCAGCTTCGATAAGCGCTTTATGAGATACAACCACGTTCTTGAATTCGTTGTTGATTTTTACAACTTTGAATTCCATGGTCTTTCCTACATAAATATCATAATCACGGATCGGCTTAACATCAATCTGCGATCCTGGTAAAAATGCTTCAATTCCAAATACGTCAACAATAAGTCCGCCTTTAGTACGGCACTTAACGTATCCTTTAATAACCTCGTCATTTGTAAGTGACTGGTTAATTCTGTCCCAGCTCTTGTTAGCGCGGGCTTTTTTATGAGAAAGTATTAATTGTCCTGTAGCATCTTCCTGATTTTCTACATACACTTCCACTTTATCACCGATCTTCAGATCAGGATTGTAACGAAATTCAGATAGTGCAACAACACCGTCTGATTTTGATCCGATGTTCACGATCACCTCACGGTTGTTCATGCCCACCACTACGCCTTCAATAATCTGAAGGGCTTCAATTGTCTTTAATGTTTTGCTGTAAAGATCATCCAGCTTTGCTCTGTCTTCAGTTGAATAATTGTCCTGTTTTTTCCCTATGGTACTCCAGTCGAATTCTGCTGAACCAACACTTGCAGTAGTATCTGCCATTTTAATTTAATTGTATCACCGGACTCAGGGACCCCGGCAAGAGGTTTAACTTGTTTATTTTATTCCGCCTTTCTCCCTGTAAAAAGCGGACAACAAATTTATGGAAAATGCGGGGGTTAGCAGTGAACAAGTAGCAATTAATTTCAGAAAAAATCTAAATATTTATATATCAGTCTTTTAAGTATTAACCCGATATTAACGCGAAATGAACAGTTTGCCGGAAACGCCCTTAAATAGGTGTTTTTACAGCGTCACTCAGTACTAAACACGCCTTAGATTTTATTACATTCGTTTAACAAGTACTTTCATTATGGAAAAGTTCAGGATTTCGGCAAAGATTCCGGTTGACAGCAAGACCCTGTTCAATGACTGGTTGGACAGTGGCAGGCATTCTGAATTTACCGGTGGAGCAGCGAAGATTGAAAACAAGATCGGTGGTTCTTTTTCGGCCTGGGATGGATACATTACCGGAAGAACAACGCTTATAGAACCGTTCACCAAGATCATCCAGAAGTGGAGAACAATGGAATTTCAGGACGACAGTCAGGATTCCGTATTGGAAATCCAGTTCGAGGAACTTTCAGAAAATGAGACACGGATCATAATGTACCATCACCATATTCCGAAAGGGCAATCCAATAAGTACAAGCAGGGTTGGAGGGAACATTATTTTGAGCCGATGAAAGAATATTACACAGCCAGAACTGCTACAGCGCAAGATTAAGATTTCATGTTGATGAATTGCAAAGGAATTCCGTAATCTCCTTTGTTGCACAATGCAATTACCTGCTGCAGGTCATCAATCTTTTTTCCCTGCACACGAATAATATCATCCATGCGCTGCGCCGTAACTTTCACTTTGCTGTCTTTAATATCTTTCAGAATTTTTTTTGCCGCATCCGGATCAATCCCTTCTTTAAGCTTAATATCCTTCTTCACCATATTTCCACTCGCATAATGCTCTTTGCCTTCATCAAGTATCTTCGGGTCCAGTTTCTGCTTTACCATCCTCATTCTTATCACATCAATTACAGATCTTAAACGCATATCATCTTCCGTAAGAATATGAATTACTTTTTCTTTTTTGTCCAGATCAATTTCCGTTTTTGTTCCGCGAAAATCAAAGCGGTTCACTATTTCTTTACGGGCAACATTTAGCGCGTTGTCCATTAACTGAAAATCAACTTTGTTAGAAATATCAAAAGATGGCATATTGAAGTTTTTATTTGCGATTTTTGCTGGAGTCAAATATAAAATAAAATTCAAGCTGTACTGATGGTGAAAGTTTTAACGAATGTGATAATTGTTTTTGTTTTCTTTTCTTGCAGCACTGAGATTAATTTTATTCCAAAGAAACTTCTGCGCGATAAAATTGTACCCGCAAAATGGACCTATGTAGAACCACTTTCGGAAATTGAAAAGCAGTTTATCAGCGATTCACTGATTGATGTTTTGCTGCTGGATTCAAGTATAAAAGTGAACCTCCGCTACGCGTCCGGCAACAATTTCACTAAAGTAAATCTTTACGGAAAATTCAATAAATGCTATTTGCCGAAGATAATTGCAGATAAATTAATGAAAGCTCAAAGAGCATTAAAAAAAGATCATCCCGAACTTTCATTGTTGATTCTCGATGCCTCCCGTCCGCAACATATTCAGCGTATCATGTGGGACACACTGAAAGTTCCTTACGGACAGAAAATAAATTACCTCTCGCACCCGGATAGCATCTCATTACACAATTATGGAGCTGCAGTTGATCTGACTCTGGTGAATGAGAACGGGAAGGAACTTGATATGGGGACTGATTTTGATTTTTTTGGAGAGCTTGCACAGCCAAGATTTGAAAACAAATTTTTGCAGGAAGGAAAACTTACGCTGGAGCAGATAAGCAACAGAAAAATACTGAGGGAAGTGATGATGAAAGGAGGCTTCTGGCCGATACTTACGGAATGGTGGCATTTTAACGGCGCGAATAAGAAGTGGGCGGCAGAGAATATGAGGTTGATCAAATAGTTAGCAAGTTTAGAAAGTTGGGAAAGTTTAGAAAGTTTTGAAAGTTTAGAAAGTTGGGAAAGTTTAGAAAGTTTTGAAAGTTGGGAAAGTTTAGAAAGCGCGCTTCATCCTAAACTTTAGCGTCAGGATTAATCTGTAATTTCTTCTCTGACGTACCTTATCCATTTTGCTCTTGTGGGATAATAAACGAACTGAATGAAATTGAATTCCAACTGGTCCAGGGATATTTTTTTTCCGTTATCCATATCAATGCCTAGATCGTGAAAATAACGCAGATTTGTGCGCAGAATAAATGGTTGCAGCTTATCCGGAACAATGTCCCAACCAAAAACAATTCCGGCCGCTAACTTTTCCTTGTCTGCACTTATTTGTTTTACTCCGTTTTCCCATTCATCATAACTCAGTTTTTCATAACCGCCACTTATCCCAACATAAGGCACGAAACCATGATAGTCGAACAATTGCGCATGTGCTTCAAATCCTGCGGCAATACGTTGGGCTTTTGCTTTTGTTCCATAAGCTGTCCACTTGCTCGAATTCATTCTGAAAACAGCTAAAACGTGCGTTCGGATCTTTGCAAAATGATATCCTGCAACTGCTTCAGGAAAAATTGAACCAAGTGATTTCTTTCCAAGATAAGGTCGCTCACTCACCAGGTAATCTGATTTGGCAGTCAGAAAAGCTGAAGATGGACCAACCCCAACAAAAAAAGAATTCTGTTTCTTAAGTTCCTTTAATCGCGCATATCTTTTTTCCGTTAGTCCGTTACGATATGGTTTTTCCATTGCAATTGTTGTCTCCAGTACTTTCCGTATACCAAACCAGAACGTGTATGGTGAAAGTCTCGACGCGAATGTTGTGTTCTTATCGAGATAATAAGCAAATCTCTTTTCCCCCGTTGAATACGAAAAGCCCGCTTCTATTTGCCAGCCTTTTTTATAGTAACTCAGTCCACCAAGCAGAGAAATAAACGTGTGTGAATAAAGCGGTCCCGTATTGACTTTGCCAACTGATTGCCTGAACGCGACGAGAGAAGGAGAAAAACCCGCATAAGGCCGCAGTTTATTTTTTTCAATTCTCCATGGATAGATCTTTGTACCGAAAATTTCCATCTGGTAAGCAAAATATCTCATGTCCCGGAAATCTGTTGCAAATGGTTTACTGAACGCGATGTTGAAATAGAATTCCGCGTGGCCCCAAAAATGTAATCCTCCAATATGTAAACGCGGCCATATCTGCGGCTCCAGGTTATATGGAACAATTCCGTCTGAATTAAGAATTGCACTTTCACCTCCTGGCAATGTAGCTAATTCCAATCCAAACACTGATTGAGCGAAGCGGTGCCGGGTATTTCCTTTTTCAACGTTGTAGGGCTGTGCTCCAAGTTTTGCTGTAATAATAAATAGCAACAAATAAATATTTTTCATTGTTGTAAGATTTAAAATTATAGTTGTGTTGAAAGTTTTGCGGTTTTGTGTTTTCGTTTTCTTACTTCGTAAATGATTAAAGGAACGATCAGAATTGTTGGTCCAAGCCAGACAATCAGATTCGGGAGATGTAGAAATTTATTGTTGTTTACCAGAAATGCAGTAATTGCTCCTATATAGCTGCCAAGCATTCCTCCTAAATGCGCGAGCAGCCAATGATTGGAGAATTCAATATTTCCTTTTAATCGTTTAATATTATTTCGGTTGCTCCATAATCCTATCAGGGCAAACACCGCGCTTATAATTCCAAAACTTGTATCTTTTGTAAACAACCAAACAGAAAATAAAAGAAAGAGCAGGTGCAGGCTGCCAAAAACAATTTCAATTGCCCAATCATACCATTTAGGTCTTTGTCCCTTGTGAAGGTTTTTTAAACTCAGCGCACGTTTGGCTGTAAGACATGAATAGTAAACGAAGAACGACAGACAAAAGAAAAATACATTGCCTTTAAAAATGGCCATGGTAACTGAGCTAAAAAAGATAAGCGTCATGCTCCAGAAATAGATAGAACCAACAGGTTTGTGCAGTTTAACCCGGTTCCTGAAAAGTATTGCGAAGAGTCCGCAGAGAAGTGCAAAAGATCCTGCAACTATGTGCACGATTTTGATTGATGAATAAAGGTTTTCCATACCGTTTTTTTGTTTGCAAATCTAACGGCAGGCAATGGTCAAGTCAAATATGAGTGTTGATTGTCAAACTGTTGGGATAAAAAACAAGGTCAGGGACGTTTGACAAATCTTGCGGGATGTTGGTCAAGCGTTTTCTGAAATGGCTTTAAACTGTTTGAGCACCTTTTCCAGAAAATTACGTGAAACGGGAATGATCAGATCGCTGTTTTTTAGTTTTAGTTTGTAGCCCTGCGCATTTCCGGTGGCGGATTCAACATTATTCAGATTTACAATAAATGTTCGGTGACATCTTAATATCCGGGAAAAATCAGTCAGCTGACTTTCCATAAACTTTAAACTTCCGCGCAAAAGAGTTTTTTGAATCTTAGATTCCTTTAAAAAATAGACTGCTGAATAATTGTCCATAGACTCAATACTCAGCAAGTCATCCGCGTTAATTTTTAAAATGTCATTAGAACTCTCAGATTTTAAAAGTATCAGTTTATCATCGAAAGATTCATTGTTTTTTATGATGCTTTTTTCCTTGGTGGTAATGAGTTCATTTATTTCATTCGTTTCTTTTTCAGTCCTGAAATTCAATTGCTGCCACTTTAAACTGATTGTCAGAACTACTGGAAAAATTCCAATCGCAAACGTATAAACTAAATATACAGCAAAGGAAAGTAAGTTAAAATGGACAATGCGCAGAAAATGACTGTAGACCAGATTGAAAAAAGAAATTGCAATTATGATAAAGAGTATCCACATAATTTCGAAACCAATGTTCCATCTCTGTTCCAGCTTTGCATTGTTCTGCAGAAAAAGTAAAAGGATAGAACAGCAGGAAGTAGCGGCAAAGCAAACTAATCCATAACCAGCCAGAACAAAGTTCTTTCCAGGCAGCAAGTATTCACTTAAACCAAAAGGTTGAAAGATGATCAGAAAAGCAGCGACAAAAACGGAAATGGCAGCGTTAATCAGAAACGCTTTTGCCGAAGTGCGGGGCAGGGGATATGGTTTTGCGAGCCAGGCGAACATACTAAAACTTAATTAGATTACTGTTGCGTAAAGATCAAATTCACTCGCCTCAGTAATTTTCACATTACAAAAATCTCCCTGGCGAAGGTAAACTTCCTTATTAGCTTTAATCAGCACCTCATTGTCAACATCCGGCGAATCAAATTCTGTTCTCCCGATAAAATAACCACCTTCTTTACGATCGATCAAAACTTTAAAGTTCTTGCCGATCTTTTCTTTATTAAGTTGCAGTGAAATATCCTGTTGGATGGCCATAACGGCGTCCACTCTTTCCTTTTTAACTTCTTCCGGAACATCGTCTGTCAAACTATAAGCGTGTGTATTCTCTTCATGCGAATAAGTGAACACGCCTAATCTGTCAAACCGTGTTTCCTCAACCCAGCGCAACATTTCTTCGTGATCTTTTTGCGTTTCACCCGGATATCCGCAGATCAGTGTTGTACGCAGAGCAATACCCGGAACCTTATCGCGGATCGTGTTTACTATTTCAATTGTTTTTTCCTTTGTAATTCCTCTTCTCATACTTTTCAGCATATTGTCAGAAATGTGTTGCAAAGGCATATCAAGATAGTTGCAGATATTTGGTTTGTTCTTTAGAACATCAAGCGCTTCCATCGGAAATCCGCTTGGAAAAGCATAATGCAGGCGTATCCATTCTATTCCGTTAACATCGCTCAGCATTTCCATCAGGTTCGCCAATTCCCTCTTCTTATAAATATCCAATCCGTAGTAGGTGAGATCCTGTGCTATCAAAAGCAATTCCTTTGTCCCATTATTCGCAAGCTTTTTTGCTCTTTCAACCAGTTCTTCCTTTGGAACACTTTGGTGTCCGCCACGCATTAACGGAATGGCGCAAAATGAGCATGGACGATCACAGCCTTCTGAAATTTTAAAGTATGCGTAATGTGCGGGAGTAGTTAACAGTCGTTCACCAACAAGTTCATGTTTGTAATCTGCTTTTAACGTTTTTAGCAAACGAGGCAATTCACGTGTTCCGAAATACGCGTCAACCTCGGGAATTTCTTTTTCAAGATCACTTTTATATCGCTCGCTCAAACAACCGGTAACGTAAACCTTGTCTACAATTCCGTCTTTTTTCGCGTCCACAAAACGAAGGATCATATCAATACTTTCCTGTTTTGCGCTCTCAACAAAACCGCAGGTGTTAATTATCACAATATCCGCGTCGTCTTTCCTGGATTCATGCTCAACGTTAAAATTGTTAGCCTTCAGCTGACCCATCAGCACTTCACTGTCGACAAGATTTTTTGAGCAACCCAGTGTAACAACGTTTACTTTATTTTTTGCGGTAGTCTTCGTTTTCATCTTATAATAATAGGAAACCCGTAATTTAGATCCGGCAAAGTTACTTAAATAAAAAACAGAATGGATTTTTGGGCAAAACGCTTTTGGCAAATATTTGGGGCCGCTTTATTTTTTTTCACTGCCAATGCGCAACAGGAGCTTGATAGTTTAACGAAGATTGTGAACGATCCTTCCACACCAGATACTACCAGGATAAAAATTTACGGCGATATGGCCTGGTCATTATTGGGCCGGGATTTAAACCTCGCATTGCACTACGCAGAAATGGAGCTTGAGTTAGCTATGAAAACTCAGCGCAGGGATGATGTTGCTCAAGCGTATAGTGATATTGGAAGTATTTATAACCGGAAAGCAGTTTATGATTCTGCTCTTTATAATTACAACAAGTCATTGGTGATCAGACAACAATTAAACCAGGAGAAGAAAGTTGCTGGCGTATATTCAAACATTGCAACAGTTTATATGCGTCAGAGTGAATTCAAAAAAGCGCTTGATATAAATTTCAAATCGCTTGCAATTTTTGAAAAATATGATGACCCACTAAGCTTGAGAAACCAGGGGCTGATAATCGGTAACCTGGGAAATCTTTATTACGAACTGGAGATGAATGACTTTGCCGAGAGCTTTTACAGGCGGGGGCTGGAGTTTGCGCGTAAATACAATGACCATAACGGCGAAACAAATCTGTTGCTTAATTTGGGTGGAATCAAGTTCGATCGCAAGGACCTGGATTCTGCATTGTACTATTTTCGCGAAGCGGAAAAAGCAGTCCCCGATGGAAATCAGATCTATTCGCTTGCCGCAATCTATAATGACCTGGGTAAAGTATATTTTGCGAAAAAAGATTATGACAAAGCCAATTATTATTATAAGAAGGGGCTAAAAGCTCGCGAAGATCTTGGAGATAAGTTTGGGATCGGTTTATCATTAGCAAATATTGGTGAGATTTATTCCATTCAGAAGAAACACAAGGAAAG
>CBIHPU010000107.1:0-9008 GCA_966211935.1 uncultured bacterium
ATATCAGGAGGATCATCGATCCACAATAGCAATTTTTTTGACTTAATCCGGTATCCTGATCATTATGCCTTTTATTATGTCAATTCACCGATTAAAAAACGGATATTAAACTTCCGTTTTGTAAATTAGTCGGAAATTTAACGGGATGAACATTAAGCGATTCTTATTTTTTCCCTTTCTTCTGGTTTGCCACACTTTATTTGCCTTAAATGATGGTCCCTGCGAGGCTCAGGAACTCGGAACACTTCCTGCTCCATTGTTTTGTCCATCAAACGCATTCGGGGATTCCATCCAGGTTTCCGGCTCTACTTTAAGCGCAACCAGTGAACCCTTATCCTATGCTTTGCAAGCATGCGCCGGCGGCGGAAATATTTCAAATCTCACCCCTGATGTATGGTTCCGTTTTACAGCAACCGGTAATCAGATTGTTATTCGCGTGCAGGGAACTGGCAGTCAGCAAATGATTCAACCTGGTATTTCCCTTTTCTTTGCCAATGGTGGAAAATGTCTGAACCTTATTCCTATGAATTGCGAAATCGGATCGGGTGGAATTGTTATCATGAATTACAATGGACTCGTTCCGGGATTAAGTTATTATATTCAGATCAGAGGGTGCGCCACAATAAACGACAAAGGAGATTTTACTCTTTCACTAAAAAACGCGTCGGATTGTAATGATTGTACACAGGATACTTATCTCAATACAATTCCTTTTCCTGTGAATGGTTTTTATCCTCCCGGAGCTTCTGTAACGTTCGTATACGCAATCAGGGGATTCAAATCTATTCAGGGAAATTTTATGAAAGCTGTAAAGCTGAACGTAACACAAGCCTGGGATACAACTGGAATTGCTGCTTCCGTTTCACCGGCATCACCTTCCTCCGGACACGGAACATGGAAGTGGGATAAAAACTACAGTGGATTTATTTATGATGAAAATTCTAATGGAGTTTTTTCTGATGATCTTGGTGATACCTCAACAATTGCATCGATATGGGTGTTCACTTTTACATTAAAAACAAAAAACTGTCCTTCAACTTTTTTTAACCTTGATCTTGATCTGAGGAATATTTCCGTGGGTGAATTTTACAGTACAAACTTTGCCTGCCAGCCTGATCCTGCCCAGCGTTTTAAAGCTGTATTAAACTGCTGCAACGTCAGCCTTCCTGTTCCGGCGGCCACAAGTTGCATGAGCACTTGTGATGGGGCCATTACGGTATATGGAAGTTCTACAAATCTTGGAAGTTATCCTTTGAATGTAAAAGTGTATGACGCATATGGAACATTTACCGGTGTAGGAGGATTAATAACAACTATTGGAGGTAATATCTCCGGAAATATTTTCTGCAGAAAGGATTACAATACATTTGTTAAGGATACAACCACAGGTTGTATTGACGCGAGGAACGTTTTTGTTCCGGGACCTGTTAGTTATTTAATGTTGCAGACCGGAATTTCGTGTGAGCCTGTTTGTAACAATACAGCGCAGATTTTTCTTTTCAATAATCCATCCGGCTATACTTATTCATGGAGCGGGCAACAGGGAAACACGGCAAGCGGACTTAATCCGACTAATTTGTGTTCAGGTTTGCATGAGGTTACATTAAGTGTAGCTGGTTGTCCTGATTATATTGATTCTATCATGATCTTTTCTATTCCCGGCGGAGGTTCAACGGTTGTATATCCACCACAGATTTGTTATCAGCCGGGTACAGCAATCAGTCCTTACGTTTCAAATCCGGGTGGCATTTTTTTCGGACCGGGACTTACAATCAATAATCAGGATGGAACCATATACATGGGGACTACATCCGGACTACCCGGTAATTATTCTATGATCTACACCTCGCCCGCGCCTTGTTTTCAGACTGACACTTTCCCTATAGCAATAGTTCAGAGTTATGATGCTTCATTTGTATATCCCGGAACAAAAAATTACTGCAAGACAACCACCGACACAGTTTCTCCTTTCATTGCAAACCAGTTGGGAATTTTCACATGGTCTCCGTTAAATGCTACTTCAACCAACCTGGTAATCGATTCTATAAACGGGCAGATTAATGTTGACGCGAGTGTTGCCGGTACTTATTTAGTAATGCATACGATAAACGACACGACGCCGTGTATAGGATTTCACTCAGACACATTGATAATTTCAGACACATGTAATTCAGCTCCTGTTTCAGTACCATACAACGGAATCTCACCAAATAATGATGGATTTAATGATAGCTGGATAATACCAGGCATAGAAAACCGTACAAACCGTGTTACAATCTTTAATCGTTATGGCAACAAGATTTATGATGTTACTGATTATAACAACACAACAATTGTTTGGGATGGTAAAGGCTCCGATGGTAAGAGTCTTCCACCGGGAACCTATTTTTATATTGTTCATTTTACAGATACGGATGAGATTCAGAAAGCATGGATTGAAATACTGAAGTAAAATGGAGAGGGAAAAAAAGAAATATACATGAAGAAAATATTGACGCGGTTATTCATTTTGTGCGGTTTCGCTTCAATGGCGCAGCACGACCCGCAGTATAATATGTACATGTTTAATCAGCTTGCAATCAATCCTGCATACGCGGGAAGCAAAGAAGTATTAAGCACAACACTGATCGTGAGAAATCAATGGACCTCTTTCATCGGTTCTCCGAAAACTTCAGTCATCAGCATTCACGCGCCAATTAAAAAGAAATTTATCGGTCTTGGCGGATATCTTTTTACAGAATCAATCGGGCCGAAAAAAATCAATGGCGCTTATGGAACATATAGCTTCAGAATGAAAGTTGCAAACGGTACGCTCGCGCTGGGCGTTGGTACCGGAATTCTTGGTTACAATTTCAACTGGAACGCGATCAACTTTAAGGACCAGGGTGATATGAATGTGTATTACCAGAACAGCAATCAGACTGTTTTCGATTTCACTTCAGGCGCGTATTATCAGACCAACTCATTTTATACTGGCTTAGGCCTTACGCATCTTAATAGCGCGCGCTTGCTTGATCACGCGTCGCAGGATTCTACATTTTTTGCAGAATACCGTTTGAAGATGCATGCTTTCTTCACTATTGGAAAAGGATTCAAGATGGGCGAGAATTATGTTTTTAATCCTGCTATGATAGTGAAATACTACGGAAATGGAATTCCATCCGTTGATGTGAATTTGAATTTCCACCTGAAGAAGAAGCTATGGCTTGGACTGGGAGTAAGAGGAGGTTATGGATTTTTATTGTTGACGCAATATAATATAACCGAAAAATTCCGGGTGGGTTACAGTTATGATTCAGGTAGAAATGCCGTTGGCAGAGCTGGTGGAGCATCGCACGAGATTTTGTTAGGTTATAATTTTAATATTCATCATTCCAAAATAGTATCACCCCGTTTTCTCTGAATTTTATGAGGTTTGGTCTTAGATTGTTTTTTTTATTTCTGTTAGTTGTTCTTGGCGGAAAAGTTATTGCCCAGCGTAAGTTGGGAGATAAATATTTCAGCAGCATGGAATATAAAAAAGCCATAGCAGCTTATCAGAAAGATGTAAATAGAAAAAAATATTCAAACGATCCTACTCTGGCTTCGAGGATTGCAGATTCATACCGTATAATAAAGGACTACAGCAACTCCGCAAAATATTACAAGCTGGCAATTGAAAAAGGTTCTAAAAACGCGGATGACTTTCTGCATTATGGAATGATTTTAAAAACAATTGGTAATTATGAGGATGCGGAAAAACAATATAAGAAGTGTCTTGAATTAAGGCCTGGAGATGTTTTGGCGTTGAACGGACTGCGTAGTTGTGAGAATATTAAAAAATGGAAAAACAAACCTAAAGAATACGAGGTAACAAACATCGAAAAGATTAATACAGATAAATCTGAGTTCAGCCCTGTGCTTTGGAATAATCAACTGGTGTTTGTAGCAGACAGAGTAAATGACCTGATAGATTTTTCCCACAACAATTATAATGATCAGCCTTACCTGAATGTGTATGCTGCTGAATTGAAAAACGGAGTGCCGCAGAAAACGGGCCCGCTTTCAAAAAAATTGAATTCTAATTACCATGATGGCCCGGTGAGTTTTTCAAAAGACGGTGCAACTATTTATTATACCCGTGTTGCCAACAGGATTTCACGTAAAAAGGAATTCGTTAATCGTGCAAAGATCTTTATAGCGGATTTTGCAAACGGATCGCTCAAAAATGAAACAGATTTTCCGTTCAATAACGATGATTATTCAGTGGCGCATCCAAGTGTTTCAGATGACGGGCAGATTTTGTTTTTTTCTTCAGATAAACCGGGTGGATATGGGGGGATGGATATTTATTTCTGTAAACGTGGCAGTAGCGGGTGGGAAGCTCCGGTTAATTTAGGTCCGGACATTAATACAAGCGGAAATGAAGAGTTTCCTTTTATCCGTAGAGACGGAATTTTATTTTTCTCTTCGGATGGATTGCCTGGATTTGGAGGATTGGATGTTTTCAGTGCCTATAGTCTTTCAGGTAAGTGGATACTCAGAAGAAACGAAGGCGCGAAGCTGAACGATGTTACGGACGATTTCGGAGTTTTTTTTACCAATGAAAAGGAAGGATATTTTTCTTCTGATCGTCCGGGTGGTTCAGGTTCCGATGATATTTATTCATTTACGTTCACCAACAAATCTGAGCCGCTTGAAGGATTTATTTTGACTGCATTGGATACGGCGAGCGGAGCGCAGGATCAGAAATTGATTCTCCTCGATGAGTCGGGTGCAAAAGTTGCAGAGACAAGATCTGACAAAAAAGGATATTTCAAATTTGAAAACCTGGAGGCGGAAAAAAGTTACCTGGTTAAAATGGATGAGAATGATCCTGCGTTCTCAGATTATCCACGATACTATTATGCGGATAAAGATGGAAATATCATGCGCGCAACCAGGCGTGATGACAAGAACGGGAAATTTATTTTCAACGCGCTCCCGCTCAGGGAAAATTCAATGTCGGATATTGAATCGGATGATGATATTACGCTGGCCGGAAACGTACTTTACGGAGATAAGAACACTCCAGTTGCCAATACAACGCTCGTAATAAAAGACGAGAAGGGACATATCATAGATCAAACCACCACCAACGATCTTGGTTCATTTGCATTCAGGAAACTTCCTCCTGGTAATAATTATTTAATTGAGATTGCGGATACAGATTCGCCTGTGCCGCCGGACGCGCGGGTTATCATCACAAACAAGAATGGAAAAGAAGTGAAAGTGATGAGGGCGGATTCGAAAGGAAAGTTCCAGGTAAAAGTGCTGGCGCAGGAAACGAATTTTATTTCTGAGATGAATGCTGACGATAAGGATCTTGCGATGGATCTATCAGGTATTGCACTTAGCCCGGACCGCAAAGTGTTAAGCGGATCAAAAGTATATCTGCTGGATGAAAAGGGAAACAAAATAGCGGAAACCACTACGAACAAGGACGGGTCATTCATTTTCAAAAATCTTCCGTCATCTAAAAATTATATGATCTCCCTGGACTCTAACGATCCTTCTTTAGCGGTATTGGATAAGATCTTCTTTGCTGATAAAAACGGAATGGTTTTTAAGTAACTTAAGCGACTCAGTGACTTTAAGTATAAAATTCTTTCAGCTGATAAAACTATCTTATCCGAAATATATGTGGATGATCCATGGCTGGAGGTAATTCAGTTAAAAAACTCAACTGAAAAGTCCGACATTATTACAATTGTTGAGAACGTTTATTATTCAACCGGCGACTGGAAGTTTGATTCCAACGGTAAACGTGTTATGGATAAGGTAATTAAGATTATGAAGGATAATCCGGCCCTGGTGCTGGAACTGAGTTCGCATACAGATTCGAGGGCGGACGACAGTTTTAACCTTAAACTATCAGAAAAGCGTGCTAAATTTGCTGTAAACTACATTATAAGCGGTGGGATCAGCAAAAAGCGATTGACTGCTGTTGGATTTGGAGAGAAGAAATTGATGAATAACTGCGGTAACGGGGTTGAGTGTCCGGATGATCAGCATGCGCAGAACCGCAGAACAGAGTTTAAAATTGTAGAGGCAAAGAAGTAAATTACCACTTGTTTGTCAGACTCAACCACTTATCCGGTTAAATTTTTTTTGGCATACTTTTAGATTTTGTTTAATAAATTCCTGATTACTATGAAATCAATTTACACCCCTGTTAAAAGTGCGTTACTGTTAGCATTTTTGTTTTTTTCGCTCTTCAGTGTAGCACAGCAAACAGAATTCAATTATGGCAACCGCTGGCGTTTTGGTATTAACGTAGGAGGAACCTGGCAGGCATCAGATATGACCAACTACGGCGGAACAGGCTGGGGATTAACTCTTGAAAAAGGGTTAACGAAGCGCGAAAAGGCGATACTGTCATTTGATCTGCGCTATCGTTTTCTTGCCGGAAATACATATGGTAAGGATAACCGCGTGAACAGGGATCTTTCGCAAAACAACGCGTTGAATGGCGTTAATGATTCGACAACGAATTACGCTTTATCTCCAGGTTATTTCTTCAATAACTACAAAAGCTCAATTATCAGTAATGATCTTGAATTGAAAATTGGGTTGAACCGTTTACTTCAGAAGACAAGGATCCACCTATATTTTTGGGGCGGTATTGGCGTCACACGTTTCAGTACTAAAATTGACGCGCTTGATATAATCGGATCAAAATACAATCTGGCGGCTGTTGATACCAGTGGTGGAAAAACCAACATGGGTTCATTGAATTTTTATGATGATAAATATGAGACAAACGCAAACGGCAACAGCGGATCAGGAATAGTTCGTTTTTCACCTTCGTTTGGTGTTGGTTTCGGTTACAAGATCAGCAAAAACTTCTCGCTTATATTGGAGCACAAGATCACTTTTCCTGGTTCCGACCTTATGGATGGTGAGGATAAATTCCAGAAGACTACAAACAGATTCAGCACAAAAAATGATTATTACCACTATGCGGCGCTTAAAGCATTAATAACATTCGGCCGTGCTAAATCAGGTGGCAGTTATACTAATCAGAATAATTACACGGCAACAAATTATCCTCCGGATGTTAAGATCATCTCTCCTTCATCAAATCCATATACGTCACCTGTCAACAATGTTCAGATCTATGCTAATGTGAAATATGTTTCAGAACAGAGTGGAGTTTCGGTTACTGTTAATGGAGTTCCTTTTACCGCTTTCAACTTTACACCTGGTTCTGGTGCCCTGAGTTTCTCAACTCCGTTGCAGAATGGATCCAACGTTATTACTATAAGAGGAACAAACAATTACGGCACAGATACCGAATCGCTGACTGTTAATTATGGTCTGCAAGGCACGCCTCCGGTTGTGACAATTCTTTCTCCCGCAAACAACAGCACAATTCAAAGTAATTCAATTAACGTTTCATCAAATGTGACAAACGTTACAAGAAACGATCAGGTTAAAGTTTCTGTAAATGGTACTTTAATAAATAATTTCGTGTTCAATCCTTCAAACGGAGATGTAACATTCGTTGCAAATCTGAATACTGGAAACAATTCAATCAGCGTAACAGGTACCAATACATTTGGCAGTGATTCCAAATCAGTAATTGTTTATGTTAATGCAGGATTTACTCAATTGCCAAAACCTGTAGTAACCATTACAAATCCGGCAGCGTCGGGTCAGCAGGTAAATACATCCTCTTTCACTTACCTGGCTAATGTTACAAATATTACAACGGCAAGTCAGTTGAATGTTCTTGTGAATGGCGCACAGACCAATAATTTCACTTTCAATGCTTCAAACGGAAGTATTTCAGTTCCTGCAACGTTGAACCCGGGCGCAAATTCTCTGGTTGTTACGGCGACAAATACTGCTGGTTCAGACACCAAATCCACCAGCGTAATTTATGCAGGACTTCCTCCAACAGTTACATTTACAAATCCAACGACTAATCCTTATACTGCCGCGTCAACACCGGTTAACGTACAGGCTAAAATAGCTGAAGTATCTTCTAAAAATGATATTAAGGTTTATGTAAATAATGTGCTTGATAATAATTTCACTTATAACCCTTCAACAAAGCTTGTGGATTTTGGAGTTGCGCTTAACTCAGCTGTTCAGGTTGTAACAGTTGTAGCAACGAACAATTGGGGAAGTGATTCAAAGAGTCTTACAATTAATTACGACAGGGTGCAAAACCCAAAACCTGTGGTAATCATCAGTAATCCGGTAAGTAGTCCGCACACAACCGCAACATCTGCATTTACGGTAAACGCCACTGTAAACAATGTAACTACAAAGGCGCAGATTAATGTAAAGGTAAATGGAAGCGTGGTCACGAATTTCACTTACAACCTGATGACCAAGCAGCTTTCTTTGCCGCTGACTCTGGTTGCAAACGTTGCTACTCCGGTAATAATCACAGCCACCAACAGTGCGGTTTCAGATACAAAGAACACTTCTGTTACTTATCTTCCAAAACCAGTTGTTACATATATTAATCCAACTGTTGATCCTTACAGTGTGACTTCTGCAGCTCAAACTGTAACAGCAGAGGTGAAACACGTAACCCAGCAATCGCAGGTTGCAGTTACTGTAAACGGAACACCGGTTAATTTTTCCTGGAACAGTGCAAACAACCAGGCAACATTCTCTTCTAATTTTAATGTAGGAAATAACGTTGTTACAGTAACTGGAACTAATACTTCCGGCATTGATACAAAACCTTTGACCATTAATGTTCAGGAACAGCCAAGAGGAGCGAGACCTGTAGTTACAATTACAAATCCTGCAACACCAGGAACGACAGTTAACGCTGCTCCGTTCCCATTTACTGCAACGGTTGCTAATGTGAGTTCTGCAAATGAAGTGACAGTGAAGTTTAATGGCGCCGCAGTAGGTGCGCAGTTCAGCAATGGCGTTGTTACTTATAATGGAACACTTCAGGTTGGAAACAACACATTCTCTGTAGCGGCAAATACAAATCACGGAAGCGACCAGGCTTCAACTAC
>CBIHPU010000108.1:0-8983 GCA_966211935.1 uncultured bacterium
AAGATGGAACAACCCAAGGTAAAATTTCTCAAGTACACTTTTGCCGGCTTTAAGTTCCTGCAATTGTTTTTCCTGCGTGCGCGCTTCACTTCTGATAAGAATGAATTGCCCTTTTTGTTTGAGGTATTCAAGTAAACGCAGTCCACCGGATGGAACAAGCGCGTTATAACTTTTATTGAGCAGAACAGAGTTGATCTTATATAAATGCGTTGGGCTGATCTGCAGAGAGTCGCAGATCTCCATGGGTTCAGGGAAATTTTTGTTCCTGAAAGTGATCGTATAATCAAACACAGATCTTTCTTTACCGATGAGGCGCACCTGTTGAAGTGCTGCCAGTTCTCCCGAATCAAGACATTCTAAAAATTTGTGAAGCTGACTCATAAACTTGCCCGCGGTAGCGGAAATTTGGCTTGTTCTCCCTAAAAGTAGCTGAATTCATTCACAAATTCAACCTTCTGCCTGTTACAGCAACTCTTAAAAAATCAGATATTAACTTAAAATAGACTAAGCTTTTAGAGGAAAAACGCTTTAACTTTTACTTTCCTTCTTATTATCGTATCTTTGCGGCCTTAAATTTGGGGAAAGTTACCGCGGGCTACAAAAGCTGACAAGTGGGGGACAGATCCGGAAGAACAAAAAAACAAATGTCTGGAATAAAAAACATCGCGATTATTGCACACGTTGACCACGGGAAAACCACGCTGGTTGACAAAATTCTTCACACCTGCAAACTCTTCAGGGATAACCAGGAGACAGGAGAACTCATTCTTGATAACAACGATCTTGAAAGAGAGCGGGGAATTACAATTCTCGCAAAAAACGTTTCGGTAACTTACAAAGGAACCAAAATCAATATTATTGACACGCCGGGCCACGCTGACTTTGGAGGTGAGGTTGAGCGCGTGTTGAATATGGCCGATGGCGTATTGCTGCTTGTAGACGCGTTCGAAGGTCCTATGCCGCAGACGCGTTTTGTTACGCAGAAAGCGCTGCAACAGGGAAAGAAAGCCATTCTTGTTGTAAACAAAGTGGATAAACCGAATTGTACTCCGGAGGAAGCGATGGAGGCAGTTTTTGAATTGTTCTTTAACCTTGGTGCTACAGAGGAACAACTTGGATTTCCTACAGTATATGGTTCTTCCAAGCATGGCTGGATGAGCGACCATTGGGAGAAACCTACGACTGATATTACACATCTACTTGATAAAATTGTTGAGTATATACCTGAGGCTCCAAAGCGCGAAGGAACACTGCAGCTGCAGATAACTTCGCTGGACTATTCTTCTTTCATTGGAAGGATAGCGATTGGAAGAGTTTACCGCGGATCTGTAAAAGAGAATATGCCTGTTTCCGTTTGCAAACGTGATGGTTCTGTGGTTAAATCACGTGTTAAAGAACTTTTTGTGTTTGACGGATTAGGAAAGGTGAAGGTAAGTGAAGTTCAGGCCGGAGATATCTGCGCCTTTACAGGAATTGAAGGTTTTGAAATTGGTGATACAGTTGCGGATTTTGAAAATCCTGAAGCGCTTCCAGCAATTTCAATTGATGAGCCAACAATGAGCATGATGTTTACGATAAACAACTCGCCTTTCTTTGGAAAGGATGGCAAGTTCGTTACATCACGTCACCTGCGCGACAGATTGATGAAGGAAACGGAAAAGAATCTTGCAATGCGTGTTGAAGAAACAGGTTCGCCTGATTCTTACATCGTTTATGGAAGAGGTATTCTTCACCTTTCTATACTTATTGAAACGATGAGAAGAGAAGGATATGAATTGCAGATTGGACAGCCTCAGGTTATTATAAAAGAAATTGACGGAGTTAAACATGAGCCGATTGAAACGCTTACAATCGATACGCCGGAAGAAACTTCCGGAAAAGTAATTGAGCTGGTAAGTCAGAAAAAAGGCGAGATGCTGGTAATGCAGCCAAAGGGCGATTTGATTCACCTTGAGTTCCAGATCCCTTCACGCGGACTGATAGGATTAAGAAATAATATTCTTACAGCAACTGCAGGAGAAGCCATCATGGCTCACCGTTTCAAAGCGTTTGAACCATGGAAGGGCGTTATCCAGGGAAGAATTTCCGGTGTTCTTATCTCCAAAGAAAAAGGAGAAGCGGTTTCTTATTCCATCAATAAATTGCAGGACAGAGGAAAATTCTTCGTTGATCCGGGAGAAGAAATTTATACCGGTATGGTCATTGGAGAACATATTCGTCCAGACGATCTTGTTATCAATATTTGTACAGAGAAAAAATTAACCAACATGCGCGCTTCCGGAACAGATGAAAAAGAGCGTATTGCTCCGAAGATCAATTTTTCATTGGAAGAAGCGATGGAGTATATCCAGGGAGATGAGTATGTTGAAATCACACCAAAGGTGATCCGCATGCGTAAGATTGTTCTGGATGAAAATGAACGTAAGCGTGTTGCAAAAGCCGCGGTGGCGCAATAAGTTTTTGAATCAGATTAAAAGAAAGCCGGTTGCAATGACCGGTTTTTTTATGCTTTATTGTTTCGCCTGAACTCTTTAATTTTTGCTCTTATCCATTCAAGTGCTTCATTTTTTTCTGTGAAGTATTTTGTTTCCGCGCTCGGCTTGCCGTTTTGGATATAGTGTTTCGATTCAAGCCGGTTTTGCAATGATCCCGCAATAAAAGCCCGGCAAATCAAATTGGAGGTTCTTGCATCACGAACTCCAGAAATTTTTCGTGTGATCTCACGGATGATGATATTCTTCTTATTCATGTCGTATACCAACGCGTGCGGTTCACCTTTGGTCAGAGAAATTATGTTGGACAAAATTTCAATACCAACGGCTTCGTCAATATCCGTATCGGTCTTAAAAAAAATGTAAACAATTCCAGGTTCACAGATCGACAGTTCACAATAGCTCAGGTCAACGGAGGGGATAGTCATAGAGCGCCAAATTTAAAAAGCGTTTTGGTCGATTACTACACTTTTGGTTAGGATGAAACACCTATTTTTTCAGACAAAAATTGATTCTTTCTTCTTGCTTAAAACATGAAACTAAATCGTTTCTCTCAGGTAAAGACTAAGCCGCAGGCTTGAATTTTAGTAGTATTTTTGCCACATGTTGAACGAATTCCGCGAAGCTGTGCTGGTGATGGTTTCCACTCCAATTTATGCCATCGTTATTGGCGTAGAAGTAATTTTTTCTCATTTGCACAATCATAAAACTTATTCAGGCAAAGGAACGCTGGAAAATATTTATCTCATGCTCGCAAACATGGGACTGGATATTTTGATGCGGGGAGTTTGTTTGCTGGTTTTAAATTTCTTTTTTCAGTTTCATTTTTTTGAAATTCAAAATCAATGGGCATACTGGATCACATTACTGATTGTTCAGGATTTTATGTTTTGGTTATTGCATACAGTTGATCATTACTGTCGCTTTTTCTGGGCCGTTCATGTTACACATCATTCTTCTGAAGAATTTAATCTGACTGTGGGCTTTCGCTCCTCAGTTTTTCAGCCTTTGTACAGGTTCATTTATTTTATTCCTCTTTCACTTTTCGGATTTGATGGAAAGGATATTATGTTCATGTACAGCGCAACGCAGATCTACGGAATTCTCATTCATACAAAATACGTCGGCAAACTCGGTCCGCTGGAGTGGATTCTTTCCACTCCATCTCATCACCGCGTTCATCATGGCAGCAATGTAAAGTACCTGGATAAAAATATGGGAATGGTTCTTATTATCTGGGACAGGTTATTCGGCACTTTTCAGGAAGAGGATGAGACTGTAAAGTATGGACTGACGCAGAATGTTGCTTCGCATAATCCTGCAAAAATTCTTTTTCACGAGTGGCAGAGTATGGTTGAAGATGTGAAAAAGCCCGGGCCTGTTGGTCAGAAGTTGCGTTATATTTTTGCTCCCCCGGGCTGGAGCCATGACGGAAGTAAAAAAACAGCCGCTCAGTTGCGTGAAGAATTGGACCGCCAGCTTTTACTTAAAAAGGCGAAAGAAAAGAAACAAAAGCAGCAGAAAGAGGCTGTTCCGGTTCTGGAAGAATAAATGTCAGCGGATTTATCATTCGCGTTTCTTCACGTCACGCAGTTTTCCTTTCACTTCAAGTTGCAGAGAACTTTCCTGCCATTCGAAAGTTTGAATCAAGTGAATAATGTCTTCCTTTAAAAAATTAATCACCGGCTCTAGCGAATCAATGTTCGGCGCAACATTAAAGTATAAACTTCCACGCAGAAAATGCTTGGTGCTATCAGTTAGATAAAACTGCAGGTTACTTGCAGCGTTTCCTTTTATGTCATACATCAGTCCATATACTTTCGCGGAGTCGCGGATAACAGGATTTTCTTCCAGTCCGTTCGCTTTTACAACATGTTTCATCGCGAACTCGCGGCTATCCTGCAAATACTGATCGAGATTATTATCAACTACCTTGTAGCTCACATGCAGAGCAGCTTTGAATTGCGGATAAACAATATTTATCCAGCATGGTTCTGAATTTCCTCCTTTATCCGCAAGGACAACAGAATAAACGGGCGTTTCAAAAGCGTATGGACATAAACTGTCATGCACTTTATATTTATGTTCAGGAAAAGTAATTAGCGGATAAGCTCTTGGTTTTGGAATAATGGCCTGTTCTTCCGGATCAGGATCGCAGGAAAAAAATACGGAAGAGCAAAGCAGCAGTACAGCTACAATTAAAAGATTTTTTTGCATAAAAGAATAATGAAAGCGGACGGGTAAAGTTACAACACTTTAAGCAGTCATCCGTATTACAGCTTGTTCAGTCTTTGAAGGAAAGAATCCTTTTTTCTGCGTGAAATTTCAACCTGGGTTCCGTCGCTCATCACCGCGTATCCTCCATCCACTTTTAAGAAGCGTACAACGTGCATCATGTTGATGAGGTGGTGGTGATGTACACGAATGAAATCATTTTCAGGCAACAGATCCTCGTAATGTTTCAAGCTCGCGCTTACCATTATTTTCTTTCCGTTTGTAAGGAAGAAATTAGTGTAACTTCCTTCTGCTTCGCAGCGGATGATATCTTTGACAGGAACAATCTCGTACGCGTTTCCGGTTGGTAATGTGATCTTGGAAAAATTGTCATCCGGTTTTTTAAGGTTCTGCAACAGCTGAGCCAGGTTTTCTACCGTAGAAATATTATTCTTTTTATCTTGTATTTTCTGTACGGCCGATTTCAGTTCTTCCGCGTCAATAGGCTTCAAAAGATAATCGATGGCGCTGTATTTAATCGCTTTAAGCGCGAACTTGTCTGTAGCGGTTGTGAAAATGATATCGAATTTCTGGCCAGCAACTTTTTCCAGCATGTCAAAACCACTTCCGTCAGGCATTGTAATGTCCAGGAAAACCAGATCGGGGTTGTATTTTTTTATAACGTCAGCTCCCTGCTCTACGTTCTCTGCGGTGGCAACAACATTTATTCCCTCACAATATTGGCCAACCAGTGTGTTGAGCAACTCCCTGCTCCTGGTCTCATCTTCAACAATAATGGCTCTTAGCATATAATTCGAAGTTAAATAATTGGAATGTAAATATCAACCCGCGTACCTGCAGGATTACCATCTTTATCGCAAAGATCTGTTATATTCATGCTAAGCTCGCTGTCATTAAGCTGATTCAGCAGTTTCAACCTGTCCTGCGTTATTTTCATTCCTAAAGATTTGTGCTTTTCGCTCGCTTTCTGACTTGTTTTCATTTCTCCCGCCCGCTTTCTTCCGATTCCATTATCTTCAATGGTACAGATTAAAAACGCGGCTGTGGAGGTAATTTTCACTGTTAGTTTTCCTTTTTCCTTTTTTGGCGTTAGTCCATGCAGGATGGCATTTTCCAGGTACGGCTGCAGCAGCATGGTTGGCATTTCCTCGTAGTCCGGATCAATTTTAGGATCGATGATGATTTCATATTCAAATTTATTCTGAAAGCGCATGCTCTCCAGCTCAAGATAAACTGTGAGCATGTCCACTTCTTCCCTAATGGAAACGCTGGACTTTTCTGAATTATTCAGGATCATTCTGAACAGACGTGCGAATTTGTTGAGGTAGCGAGTAGCTTCTTCATTATTATTTTCAATTATAAAATGCTGAATGGAATTAAGTGAATTGAAAATAAAATGGGGGTTGATCTGCGCGCGTAGCGCTTTTAATTCATTTTTCGCAATTTCAACCTGCGCGCCGAATTCAATTTTTTGACGGGCTCGCTCCTGATTGAGTTTTATTCTGAAAATGAGAAGCAGGATAGCCGCGAGTACGGCAAGTATGATAACGGTAAACCACCAGGTCTTAAACCACGGTGTACGGATGGTGAAAGTAAATTGTATCGCGTCGCGATTCCATACGCCTTCGTTGTTGCAGCTGCTTACCTTGAACGTATATTTTCCGGGAGGGAGATTTGAATATGTTTTAAAATTCTCCGCTGTTTCAGGACTCGGATTCTTTTCTAATCCAACCAGATGTGTAATGTATTTTACTTTCGAAGGATTGGTAAGGCAAATCCCGATGTAATGAAATGAAATATTATTCAGGTAATAGGGCAGCTCGGAATTATTTTCAAGCAGAGTGTCATTATAAAACAAGCGTGTGTTTGTAAGGTTTAGTTTCGGTTTTATTGTGTTGGGCATATATTCTTCCGGATTAAATCGCGATAATCCGTTAACTGTTCCAATCCATACATGACCTTTAGCGTCTTCGAACAAGCCGTGCGTATTTAATTCAACCCCTTTAATCCCATCTGTTTTGCCGAATGAAACAAGCTCAACTTTTCCGGTGTTTAGATAATTTTCAATATTGATCTGGTTCACGCCCTGATTTGTTCCCGCCCATAATTTTTTCTTATCCTTAGTTAATAAAAGCGCGTAGGTGAGATCAGAATTCAATCCATCGTTCTCGGTAATAAATTTAATTTCTCCGCTTTCAGTGTTCAGTTGCATTACTCCGTCCAGCGTGGCGCCAAATAAATACTTGCCTCGCAGTACAACCATTTCTAAAACGGAGAGTGACTTTTCCAACTGGGGCGACTCGTATTTTTTTATTTCTTTCCCATCAAATTTGTAAAGTCCCGCCAGATAAGTTCCAATCCAGATGTTTCCTTTCGCGTCTTCCGCAAAGCCCCACACTTCATAATCTTTTCCTTCCGAAGGAAGCGTGAAATAGGTGTAATCAAATTTGTTGTTTGCGCTTTCTGTGAGATAGGCCAAACCGTTTCTTGAACCTGCCCATATTCTTCCTTTGCTGTCTTTGAAAAAAGTATTTACAGATAGGAGATTAAAACCGTTTTCAAAAGAGTAATTGGTGAATTTTTCATTTTTAAAAACTGAATAACCCGCGTCAGTTCCGAATAAAATTGATCCGTCCTGCTGAAAATACATGGTTGTTGATTTGTTTGACGGAAGTCCATCTTTAATGGTGTAGTTTTTAAAATTGGTTCCGTCATAAACATAGATTCCGCCGTTTTCTGTTGTGATCCATTTTCTTCCGGTTTTATCTTCGTCAATATCAAAAATAAATGGATTGCTTAATCCGTCCTGTGGCCCGTAGTTTACAAGCATTTCTCCTCTGAATTTGTACAGGCCATTGTAGGTTCCTATCCAGATATTGTGTTCGTAGTCAAGCGAGAGCGCTGAAATTTTATTTGTGTTTGCCTCATTGGTTAATTGCAGGTATGAGAATTTTTTTCCGTCGTACTTCACCAGTCCGCTGTTTGTACCTATCCATAAATTTTTCTTTTCATCTATCAAAAGTGAAGTAACGTTAGGATCAAAAAGACCCGTTGATACTGAAAACACCATTAACCCGGAAAGATCCTGGTTTAAAATCGCAAGTCCGCTTTTTGTACCCGCAATTATTCTTCCTCTTTCATCTTGTTTTATCGCGGTAATGTTTTCATTCGGTAATCCATTGGTGTTATTTAGTTTACCTAGTATTTTTCCTTCAGTGGATAATTTTAAAAGTCCTGTTGAGGTACCTATCCAGAGTTCGTCTTCCGCTGCAACAAAAATGCATTGCACATTTAACCCTGCAGTAGAGGAAATTTTTCTTATGGTTCCTTTATCTATAACATTTAAACCATTCTGTGTGCAGACCCATATATTTCCTTTTCGGTCAGTGATGAGAGAATTAATATAATCTGAAAAGAGATTGTCTTTTCTATAATAATTTTTAAAGGTGGTTCCGTCAAAAGAATTTAATCCATCGATTGTGCCGATCCACAGTTTTTTGTCGGGACTTTCCGTAATTGAGGTGACCCAGTGATCACTTAAACCTTCACGTGGATTATATACTTCGAAATTTTTTCCATTAAATCGACTCAGTCCTCCATAACCTCCGCTCCATAAGTATCCCTTTGTGTCCTGGTACAATGCGTAAATCTGTATAAATGGCAATCCATCTTCAACACTGTAGCCGGTAAAGCTGTAGGATTGTGAAAACTGGGGAGAAAAACGAAACAGGAAAAAAATTGTAATAACAAAAGCGCGAAGCTGAGATCGGTTAAAATAAAATCGCTTTGTATTTAATCTCGTGCGCTTAATCATACGAATCAAGTTGGGGTAAAACTGAAATTCGATTTTACGATTTAAAGGCAAGATAGCGGTTTTCTTTTAACAAACCTTTACCGTTTGAAAGGTGGCTTGGTCTAATTTGCAAATGGTCTGCCTTTTAATTCTTCCTGTAAATATGTACAACAGTTTTCTCTGCGCCTTCTACTGTTTTCAGCAACTGATAACTTGAATCCTGTTGAAGCAGTTGTAAAGGAAAATGATGCTGGCCTTTAGAATATTCAGAATCCCACAGCACCAACGCGTTTTTTGGAATTTCTTTCCCTTGATTTGTATACATCAGTTCTTCTGAATTTTTTTCGCCTTTCGGATCGAGCCCGAGTTGCAGAATGAAATAAGGATGCGAGAAATAAATTTTTGAGTGGAAAGGTTTTTCCGCCTTTAGCCATTCTGCGGCTTTGGCGACAGTTTCTTCGCC
>CBIHPU010000109.1:0-8938 GCA_966211935.1 uncultured bacterium
AACAAAAAGGGAAAAATGTTATTGCGCTTGAGGCTCCATGGGATTTTGAAAAGAGAACCGCGTGGGGACAGGAGCACGGGATACGAGTTTATCCCGGTGAATTTTTCAATACGGATTTTTCAGAGGCAATTCCTGAAAAAGTGGATTGCTTTTCCCTGATTCATTGTATCGCTCATTTCAGGTTTCCACCACAACTTATGTTCGAGCAGGTTTACAGGAAACTGGAAAAAGGAGGATATTTTTATTTGTCCACTGTAAATGGAGGATCGCTGGACAGGGTGATGAAACTTTTCAGGGGAGGAGCTTTAACTGAAAAAGTTGAGAAGCAATCCAAAATGGATGAGATCTATTACAAGTTTTACAACCCTACCGGAAAGCCACTCATCTGGGATACATGGATGCACGTCAAAGAGTATCGCGCGCATGAACTGAAAGAAATGTTCGAAGAGGAAAAATTTAAAGTTGTAATGCTTAAGCACAGGAATAATTTCAGTCACTGGAAAACAAACATCGCTTGTAAATTATGGCCGCATCTGGGTGAAGAAATAATTATTGTTGGTCAGAAAGTATAAATGGACAAAGAGTTAAATAAATACTTCGACCGGTTATGGCCCATTTGCCGCAGTATTACCGGAAACGGTTTGCGCGAAAGCTTTAAAATTCTGCAGGAAATTATTCCATTGGAATTGACCGAAGTTCCAACAGGTACAAAATGTTTTGACTGGGAAATTCCGATGGAGTGGAACATTAATGATGCATACATAATAACGCCTGATGGAAAAAAGATCTGTGAATTCAAAAGAAACAATCTTCATCTTGTGAATTATTCTGAGCCGGTTAACAGCGAATTAAGTTTTGATGAATTAAAAGAACATTTGCATACACGTCCCGATCTTCCTGATGCTGTACCATATGTTACATCTTATTATAAAAGAAACTGGGGTTTCTGTTTATCTCACAATGATTTTTTGAAATTAAAAAAGGATGGGTCTTACAAAGTCTATATTGATTCTTCTTTAAAGAACGGCGCCCTGACTTATGGAGAAACTGTGCTGAAAGGCAATTCGGATAAAGAAATTCTTTTTTCAACTTATTTATGTCATCCTAGTATGGCTAACAATGAGTTGTCCGGTCCTCTGGTTACAGCTTTCTTATATAGAAAATTAGCGGCACTTAAAAACAGAAAGTATACCTATCGTTTTGTCATTGCTCCTGAAACAATTGGAATAATTGCGTATCTCTCTAAAATTGGCACTCACCTTAAGAGCAATTTGATTGCGGGCTATGTCCTTACCTGCGTTGGTACGGACGCGCCGTTAACTTATAAAAGATCAAAAAGAGGAAATTCAGACGCGGATAAGGCGGCGGAACACGTATTGAAGTACGCGTGTGAAAAAAAGAATATTATTCCCTTTGCCATTGGCGGAAGTGATGAGAGGCAATATTGCAGTCCGGGCTTCGACTTGCCTGTTGGATCTTTTATCAGGAGCGTTTATCAGCAGTACCCCGAATACCATACTTCGCTGGATGACAAATCCATTATTTCTTTTAAAGCGATGGAAGAAACCATCGACCTTATTGCTAAAACAGTATTGGTTGTTGAGCAAAACGAAAGGTTGATAAACAAAAATCCTTATTGCGAAGTTCAGCTTGGAAAACGCGGTTTATATCCTGAAACAGGCGGAACCTGGAGCAAGGATATTGATCACACCAGAAAGATTCTTCATGTGCTGGCATTTTCTGATGGTAAAAATGATTTGATCGATATCGCGGAGAAGCGTGATCATGCTGTTTGGGATTTAACGAACGCCGTAACAGCCTGTCGAAACGCAGGATTGATTTAAATAATGACATTTACAGAATTTAAAAAAGATTTTTATTCAAGAATTGCTGATTTTTCAATTTTTGACTGCCAGGATTTTAACCTCCTGAAAGTTGTTCTTGAAGGCATGCGTATTAATTACAGGCATCCCATCAAAGCGGATTTTTTATTATCCCCTTTCGCATATAGAGCTAAATACGCGCTCAAAAATCTGAAAGCACATATTGCTGGAAGAAAGATCGAAAAAAAATTGAAACAGTTCGAGGGAAAAGTTGTAGTTGGATTTTCTGCGCGCACTTTTTCACCTGAACATAAAAATGTGTCATTATATTTTGAAAATATTTTCAGGACATTAGGGCGGAATAAAGCTGTTTATATTTCAGATTCTGTTCCTGCTGACATTTCATGTTCTGATTTGCGGTTGAATGATATTATCGCGGAATTTTCCGCATTAAAAGCGACAGCAAAGGAATTGAAGCTGGCAAAAGACCTGCGTACAACATTTGAAAAAATCAGTAATTCAAAATTGTTTTCAGATAGAGAGTTGACTGGAATAAGAAACGCGTTCCAGACATTTCTGTTACATTTTAAAGCATGGGATCATTTCCTTTCGCGCATTAAAGCTCCTCTTGCAGTTTTTGAGCAGCATTATCACCGTGAGGGATTTTTGCTTGCGTGCAAGCGCAATAATATTAAAGCAGTTGAACTGCAGCATGGGCTGATTGTTCCGGAAGATATTTTTTATGTTTTTCCCTCTGAAACAAAAACGGTAATTGAAAAAGCTTTATTTGCCGATGAAATTTATGTGTATGGTGAATACTGGAAAAGCAATCTTCTGAAAGGTGTTGAATATCCCGCGGAGAAAATAAAAACGCTCGGGTATTATCATTACGAACCTTCTGAATTGAAAACTGAAATTAAATTGAAGTTCGCTGATACCGAAAATTTAATCCTGATTACTACTCAAACAAACATCAGCGATTTTTATATTAATTACATAAAGACGTTGAGCGACTTGTTGCTTGGGAAACACTCCGACTGGAATATCCTGGTGAAAATTCATCCATCAGAAAAAGCTGATCTGTATGCTCAGGTTGACCAACTACCGAACTGCCAGGTTGTACAGGCTCCTGTTGCTTTTTTGTTTGACAAGTGCAAGATCCATATCTCGATATATTCAACAACTTTATACGACGCGAGGCGATACGACATTCTTAATTTTTCTGTTTACTATGAGAAATATGGTGACTATTGCAGAAGAGTCACAGATGAAGGCATAGCGTTTAAACTGCATACAACTGATGATCCTGTTGAGTATTTTTTGAATGGAGTAAAAACCACGGGATCCGGAGCGCTGCCCCTATATGAAAAGTACAACGAAGCGCTCTTACTTTCAGTGAACTAACCACTATGAAGCTTGTTATTATAGATTATGGAATAGGTAATCTTGGCTCAGTTAAAAACATGTTGGCTAAGGTTGGCGTAAAAGCAGTGGTGTCTTCTGATCACAAAGAAATTCTTACCGCAGACAAATTGATCCTTCCGGGAGTTGGACGATTTGATTATGGAATGTCACGGCTCACTGAGTTGGATCTTGTTAATGTGATCAGTGAAATAGTCAACGGACACAAAACACCAATATTGGGTATTTGCCTTGGCGCGCAATTGTTGACTGAATTCAGTGAAGAAGGAAATTGCAACGGATTGGGTTTTATAAAAGGAAAAACCGTTGCTTTCAATAAGGCGCAATTAGGATCAAATCTGAAAGTTCCGCATATGGGGTGGAACGAAGTGAAGGGTTATGAGAAGTCTCGTTTGTTCAATGAAATGTTTGAAGAACCGAGATTTTATTTTGTTCATTCATATCATTTCGAAATAAACGATCCGGTCGATGTGATATCCTATGTGGATTACGGATATACATTTCCGGTAGCTATAGAAAAGGAGAACGTAATGGGTGTTCAGTTTCACCCAGAAAAAAGTCACAAGTACGGGATGAAATTACTTGAGAATTTTATAAAATATTATTGAAGACGGAAAAATGAGAATGCGTGTAATACCTGTTTTGCTGCTTCACAAAGGTTCGGTTGTTAAGTCTTTGAGGTTTAAAAATTACAAGTACATAGGCGATCCGATCAATGCTGTGAGGATTTTTAATCAGAAAGAAGTTGATGAGATCGCGATTATAGACATTGATGCGTCACGTGAAGGAAGGGCGCCTGATTTCGATCTTATTTCGCGCATTGCCGGTGAAGCGTTTATGCCATTATCTTATGGTGGAGGTATATCTGATCTGGAAGAGGTGAAAAAACTTCTGAATCTTGGCGTGGAAAAAGTTATTCTGAACAGGTCGGCTCATCTGAATGTAAATTTAATTCAACAGATCGCTTCTGTCTTTGGGAGTCAGAGTGTGGTTGTTTCAATTGACGTAAAGAAGAATTGGTTGGGAAAATATTCTGTATGTATTGAAAACGGAAATAAGAGTTTGTCCTTTTCTCCGGAGGAAGCTGCGAGGAAAGCGGAGCAGGCCGGAGCAGGCGAGATCATCCTTAACAGCGTTGAAAAAGATGGAACCTTTGAAGGATATGATCTCACGTTGGTGAAAAAAATTTCGGATTCGGTTTCTGTTCCAGTTATCGCGCTTGGTGGAGCAGGTAAGTTGAGTGATTTGGTGAAGGCGCGTGAGGCGGGCGCATCAGCAGTGGCCGCCGGTAGCATGTTTGTTTTTATTGGAAATTCCCGCGAGTCGATTATGATTAATTATCCTCCCGTTAAGGAATTAAAAAGTATTTTGATATGAGTAGTTCGGTTAAAGCCTGTAAGAATTGCATTCTGACAGAAGAAGATTCAAAAACCATTGTTATTGATGAAAATGGAACCTGTAATTATTGCAATAATTACGAAAAGCTGGAGAAAAGCCTTGGCTCTCCGGAAGAAAGAGAAGCGTGGTTGCGTAATAAGGTATCCGAAATAAAAAAACAAGGAGCAAATAAAAAGTATGATTGTATTTTAGGTGTTAGCGGAGGAGTTGATTCCACATATCTTGCTTATTGGGCAAGTCAGAATAATCTGCGTCCGCTCGTAATTCATTTCGACAACGGATGGAACACTGAGCTCGCTACCCAGAATATTCAGAATATCTGTGGCATTCTTAAATATGATCTTAATACTTACGTTATAAACTGGGATGAGTTCAGGGAGCTGCAGGTTGCATACCTGAAAGCCGGGGTTGTAGATATTGAAGTTTTAACCGATCATGCAATTTATGCCACCTTGCTGGAGTACGCTAAAAAATATAACATTAAATATATTCTAAGCGGATTCAATTATGTTACCGAAGCCATCATGCCGAAAGATTGGGTTTTTGATAAGCGTGACTGGGAAAATATTAAAGATATTTATTCGCAATACGGATCTGGTGGAAAACTGAAAACCTTTCCGCATATTTCTTTCGCGAAGAAAATTTCAACTCACTATCTGAACAAACTCGAGTCTGTGCAGGTGTTGAATTACATCAGGTATAACAAAGCTGAAGCGAAGGAAATCATTTCGAAAAACTTAAACTGGATAGATTACGGTGGTAAACATCACGAATCAGTTTTCACGCGATTTTACCAGATCTATATTCTTCCGAAGAAATTTGGTATTGATAAGAGAAAGGCGCATCTGGCTACGTTGATCTGTTCCGGGCAGACAACAAAGGATAAAGCTTTGCAGGAACTTGCAATGCCGGCGTATGACGTTTCCGCAATTGAGGATGAAAAACAATATGTAATAAAAAAATTGGGACTCTCGGCTGCTGAATTTGATAAAATAATGGGGGAAAAACCAAGGCGCCATGAGGATTTTAAAACGGAAAAAGAATTGTGGAATAAATATTTCAAAACCATAAAAGCCATCAGGTTCTGGAAAAAATAAATTTTGGATTACGGTAAAATTCCCGTGAAGCACATTCTATTAATCGCCTATACATTTCCACCTGCAGAGGGTATTGGTGGCCGGCGTTGGGCAAAGTTCGCGAAGTATCTTGTTAGAAACGGATATGTTGTACATGTTATTTCCGCGGAAAGTAAAGGAGAAAAGAAAACGTCGCTGTGGGAAGATGACGTACGGAATGAAAAAATAAAAGTTTATTCTGTAAAGTCTGGTTACCCCGCAATATTGAACCGGGTACCGGCTTCCTTTCGCGAAAAAATAAATTACCGGTTGGCCCTGCGTTACTGTTTGTTGAAAAGCGACGGCAGCCCCTATGACAGAGCTGTTTTCTGGAAAAAAAAAATGTTGGATAAATGCAGGGAACTGATAAGAAAATATGAGATTTCGAATGTTATTGCAACAGGCGCTCCTTTCAGGAATTTGTATTTTGCCACGCTTTTAAAAAAAGAGTTTTCTGGAATAAATATTATTACAGACTTCAGGGATCCCTGGACAGAAGGTAAAAGTTATGGTTTTCAGTCACTATCTACCGTCAGGAAAGAAAGGGAGATTCAACTCGAAAAATACACCAGTTTGAACGCTGATTATATTATTGCGCCCAATAAATTCATTTTAAATTATCTTCAGATTAAATATAGTTTGTCACCTGAGAAACTGAAAGTTATACCACACGCGTATGACGAAGATGACCTTCCCGTGAATTATCCGGTAAAAAAAAATGTTGCTGATAAGATCCGTTTTGTCTTTTTCGGAACCTTTTATGAAGGTGCGGAATCTTATTTAAAAATATTTTCTGATGCATTGGAGACACTGATAAGTAAGGATGTGGATTTAAAAGAGAAAATAGAGCTTGATTTTTTTTCCTGGTCGCAAACCTTACATAAATATGAATTTCCTGATTCCTTGAAAAATGTGTTCAGGTTGCATTCGCCTCTTGCGCCGAGGCAGTTGTTTGAGATTGTCGCGCAAGCGGATTTCATAGTTACATTCTATACTGAAAAATATAAAGATTATATCAGCACTAAATTTATCGAGCTTCTGCCCTTGAAAAAACAGATTTTATATTTCGGTCCTGCAGGTGCTATAACTGAATTTCTTCTAACTAAAAAAACAGGTATACATGTTACTGAAAAAGATTCTGTGAAAATAATTTCATCAGTAATGACTTCAGAATTTAACGGCAGTAGCCGTGAAGAATGGAAAGAATTTTCCTACGAAAACCAGACCGGATTACTGATTAAATTATTTAAGTGAATTCACTGGTTTTCAGTTGCTATTTTAATCTATTCATTTACAAACCGATAAGTGATGATCATTTATCAACTTACAGGAATAAAATAGTGGTTTTTCTCAGTATCATTTGTTTTTGGTTTTTCATCGAATAATTTTGTGCTTTATCTACCTCTTTTTGTAAATTGCAGTAATTACCAAATAGTTATCCTATGAAATTACGTTACTCTATCCTGTTGGCAATATTATCGATGGTTATTAGTACTCAGATGTTCTCTATTACTAAAACTACTGTTGCATCAGGTAACTGGAATAATCCAGCAGTATGGTCTCCGTCAGGGATGCCCGCTACTTATGATGTAGTTGTAATTTCTCACACTGTTACCATTAACACAACGTCATATTGTCTCGATATGACTGTAAACGCGGCCGGCAGGATTGCCTTCGCTTCAGGTCAGTCATTGGTTATCTACAGGAATTTAACCACTGCGGGTACCTGGGCGGGATCTGGTGTTTTGTATCAGTATAAAGGGACTGTAACGGGAACTGCTCCTATAGCGGCGCCTTTACAATTGAGATTAAGAACAGGTAGCGGAATTATTAATATTACTTCAGGTACAGTTTTTTCCGGATTGGCTTCTCTATCCTGCGAGGCAGATGCAGGCACCGGCGGGTCTGTATCGAATAGTGGCTCCATCACGGTGAATGGAACATTCAATGTAGATGGTATTACAACTTTTAATAATGCTGCTAACGGCAGCTTAACTTTAACTAGGAATATCACAACAACCAATGGCGGAGCTTTTAATGCTGCCGGTGTTCCAAATTCAGTTGTCTATACAGGCACTGCCTGGACTTCTGTTAAGAATGCAACATATTATAATCTTGAAATTACCAATGGGCTAACAGGGCCGATGGCAACGAAATCGTTGTCTGGTAGTATCACCGTAAATAATAATTTCTTAATTCGTTTTAATGTGCTTTTGAATTGCGCCAATTTTAATGTTAATATTAATGGGACTTTGGATCACCGTAACTCTTCAAATTTTACAAATCCAGGAACGTTTACTTTTGGCGGAACTAATCCAACATTATTGCGGCTTTCCGTTGGCCAGGTACTGGGCAACGTTGTCGTTAACTGCACAGGATCCTTTATTCTGAATTCGGCAAATACAGCTGGATTTTCAGGCGCGCTAACCTGTAACAACCTCACATTAACTAATGGAACTCTGGATGTAAATTCAGCAGGAAATTACAATCTCACCATTAATGGAAACTTAACTGCTACTGGTGGTTCTTTGCAACCGCGAACGGGAACGGTTTTTTTCAGCGGAACTTCGGCACAAGTCATCTCAGGTACACTTGATTTTTACAATATAACATCTTCTTCAGTCAACGCAAGCGTTAGCAGTGGCACAGTAACAGTTTCTAATCTCGTTTCTGTTCCGTCCGGCAGCTTCGGAACTTCAGGCGGTACGATTCTTATTCCTGCTACCGGCGCTACTTCTTATGCACGCATAGGAACTGTGAACGGAACTCTTACTGGAACTGGTTGGACAATTGAATCGTATATAAACGGACCAGCAACAGCTTACTGGCAATATCTTTCTACTCCAATTAATGGAAACACGATAGCTGACTGGGATAACGATACACGTTTTTATATGAGCGGAGTTGGCGGAAACGATGGTACCGCTTGTTGTCCGACATTTTATTCTGTAAGAACTTATAACGAACCATCAAACACATATACAAACGTTACTTCTACCGGAACTGCAATTGTTCGTGGACGAGGTTATATGGTTTGGATGGCTGATAATTCAACACAACTTACTTCACCGCTGGTATATAACAGTGTGGGCCAGCCTAACTTTTCTACCGTAAATTATCCTGTAACCGCGGGTGGTGCTGGTGGTGCCCGCACGACCCGCACCGCTGCACCAGCAGCCG
>CBIHPU010000110.1:0-8866 GCA_966211935.1 uncultured bacterium
AAAAGATGCATGCAGATGTTATTGAAAATGCCAGCATCAGAAATAATTTCGCTCTCATTTATACCCCTCTTAAGTTTATAATAAAAATAATTTTATTGTGGGCGGATATCCATAACGCTTATCACGCGCGATGAAATAATAAGAAAGATGAGGTCAGTAATTCCATGTTAAAAGAAAGAGGATTATCATCAGTGAGGCGAATCAGCGACGGAAATATTTCGAATGTGTGTTCCGGCAGATTAAGATGGGGGTGCTTATTTTATTCTTAACGCGGTGTCAAAAGAATTTTTGTATAGATGCGCTGTGAGCTTTATAATGGTCATCCTGAAGCGTTATTCCTGTGGTCTCTTTTTTCACCTTTCGCAGCAGATCATGCCGGTATCTGACGATGGTCATGTTTTGTGAGGTATGCTCAGTATATCTTTGTTTCAACGAATTCGAAATAAGAATTCTCTTCAAAATTAACTGACCCCGTAAGGTCTTTGATTTTGAAAATATATAAAAGGAACCAGCCCCGTAAGGCTGGTTTTTTATTTTTGTTTGTACCGCATCATCTCGATGCATATAATCGATTGATAATTCTAAATTTTTCTATTCGCCTAATTTTTTTATTTTTAATTATTATCTGTTGCTTATGACCTTTCGTTCTCATTTCATTTTATCGAACCGCAAGGTTTATTCCGCGTTCGGAAAAAAATATCTTCATATTGAAAACGAAATTGAACCGGATCTTCCGTTACATTATACATACTATCCTGTACCCATGCGGGCAAGCGCAAGAACCAGGATAACCAGTGATGTAGCGGATGTCAACGACAGATTCATTGAGCATGTTTTACTTGAATCTGCGTCGCATAAGAACGTTACTTTGTTTATTCATGGCTTTCATCACCTGTTCAATCTTTCTTTTAAGGTGGATATTTTTAACAAGCTTGTTCAGCAGTATTGTGAGAAGCAAAATGCAGTTGGAAAATTTATTTTCTTTTCATGGCCATCTTCGCAATCGCGGCATTTTCTTGATGATCGTGCGCACGCGCAGGGCCTGATGCTTCAAAAAAACTATATTGGTTTGTTTGAGCGTTTGCACGATGAACTAAACAGCAGAGATATAAAACTTAATCTGATGGTTCATTCAATGGGCCATCGCTTATTGAACGGTTTTTTGTCCGGACTTGATCATGGAAAGAAAATATTCGATAAAGTTTTCTTGTTTGCGCCTGATGTCCCGCATAAAAGCCTGGATATTTCTTTGCCCGGAGTAGTGATCCGAAACCGAAAAAATAGTGTGCGTGACGGTGAAACACCTTCTGACGATGAGTGGCGTGTTTTTAATCTCACAAAACTCTCTGAAGTTTCGAACGAGACGCATACATATTATTATAAGTACGACAGGATTCTTTTAGCCGGAGTTGCAGGAGAATTAAAACGATTTGAAGAGAGCAATAAAAATTTGGTGAACGACTGTTTGTGCTTAGGTAACCTAGGAAATGAACGGATACAATCCCATTCAAACATTTTTTTTCATAATGCCAGTGAGTTTTTGCTTTCGGATAATCATTTTTCAAAATTTCTTGTGAAAAACCGCTATGCTCTGGAAGACATGGAAAATATTTTTACGAAAAATGAAATTCATGATGGCGCCAAATTGTTTGCTGCACTGCCACTTACGCGCGATCCCTGGGTCAAGCTTCATCGTTATTTTGTAGAATGTGAAGGCGTGGTGAAAGATGTTGCTGGACATATTCAAAATAATTCCCAGGCTGTTGCTTAGGTTAAAAACAAAAAGAACCGGGACGGCCCTTTTCAGAACCGCCCCGGCTATAAAGCAGAAGCAATATATTTTGGATCGTGAAAGATAAAGCGGACGAGTATCAGTCGCCTCTCTCTTTTCCTTTCACTACGAATATTTATTAGCCGCGCTTTTTAAATACACTTTATTTATATTAGAATGCCCAGGCAAGACCAACATAACCGGCATAAGTTTGACGTGTACCTTTGATAGATATTGTATATGTATCTCCGGATTGATCGTCACTTACGTCAACTAAACCATACATCCCACGGAAACCTAAGTCAAGTCGCAGCATTCTGTCTGGCGTAAGCCCGAACTCAAGTCCGGCACCATAAGCAACACCAACGTCACCACCTTTTACCGCAACAGAAACCTGTTCACTTCCGTTAACTGTTTCTGCGTCAGCGCCTACGTTGATACCAAACTGAGGACCTACAACTAAGTTGAAGTTGACCGGCGCACTCTTGCTTGTATTCAACTGAAGCATAACCGGAATATTCAGGTAACTAAGATTCAGCTCACGATCAAGCCCCCTGTCCCGATATTTCTGTAACACCTGGTTGTAACCTACACCGGCCATAATACCAATGTTACGTGAGAAGTTGATACCTGCTATAAGTTCCACTCCGTTACTTGCGGTTACTTCACCTGTTATTACATCACCCCTGTAGTTTCGGATATCGAATTTTGAAAAGGTAGGCATGTAACGCAAACCAAGTTCTCCGGGATGAAAATCGTCGTTTGTCCACCAGTCACGTTTTTCTTCCTCTGTTTCGAAATCTGTCATTACTGGAGCAGGGGCCGGCGTTTCAGTATTATAAATGTTGGTCTCTTCATTGATCTCAACATCTTTTTGGTTGTCCGGAAGCTCGGTGTCCCTGATCTCTATGCTTCTTCCGGTATCCGCAGGTGAGGTCTGAATGCCCACTGAATCCGGTACCGGCATTGTTGTCGTATCTACCTGCGCTTGCATGAAGCCGACAGATAACAGCACCGTTGATACGGCAATAAGGGCGCTGATTTTGATTTTTCTTGTTTCCATTTTTTTCCTTATTATTTATTTTCATGTGGCTGAATATCATGCGTGCATTGTTTCAAATTCAGTAATCAAAGTTACCATGCTGCAACCTCTACATGATTTACGTTTCGTTCATGAATGTTTTTAAATAGGTCAAAGCGTGAAAACGTCTTCTGGAGTGGGCAAAAAAATACCCCGGCCTGAGCCAGGGTATTATACATTTTTATATAAAAGAAACGATTTACTTTTTCACGTTCAGTTTTGTTGTAGATGTTCCGTCTGCTGTGGTAACCTGGACCTGATAAATTCCGCTTGCAAAATTTGAAATGTCAATGATGCTTATTTGTTTTCCGGCGGCAAGTTTATTTTTTTGTTCGCTGTAAACTTTTCGTCCAGAGAGATCGAAGATGTCTATTGTGGCGTCAGAAGATTCTTTCAGTTCAATAAGAACAGAAACTTTTTCATTTGCCGGATTAGGATACAAGTTCACCGCAAGTTCAGTTTTATTTTCTTTTATGCCTACAGTAGCAGGATTTGTTCCCATTAAAAGGATATCATCTAATGCAAGAAGATTGTCATCTGTACTTTCGTGCAGAAAGCAAATGAAAATTGTTTTTCCTGAAAATTGTGAAAGTGAAACAGAGAAAGGACGAAGTACCCCATACAGCGCGCCGGAGTCTGCGGTAGTTGCATCGTACTCTGTATATGTAAGATCGGCGCCATGCACAAATCCAGCACTGAAATCATAATTGGAATATGATGCCGGAGTTGAAGAGTTGTTGGTTGCCAAAAACTCCGCGGCCTTGAAAATTGTATCAGTGAAATCACTCACATCATTGCTGGCAATTGAAACCACAACCTTGTACCCATCCATATAACGTGGGGTCTGGTACGGCGCGCTTTTCCATGATAATACTGCGTTTGTATCAACAATCTGAATTGAAGGAGTGATCAGGTAATTCAGAGTCGGAGATGTTGCGAGGGTCCAGGAAGAACTTCCCATAACACTGTTCGCGCTGTCAACTGTTGCAAAACCGAATGTCCAGAACCATTCAAGCGGACGATTACCTCCAGACATATCTGATAATCCATCTCCGTCATAATTATACCAGCTGGTATCAGATGTTGTTCCAGGAGGAAAAACACCGGTTTGTATGTACCCGCTTGGGTCAGATTCAAAATCGGTCCAGATAAGCGTATCGTTCTGCGCGCTTGCACTGACACTGCAGAATATCAGACACGATGTAAAGATTTTAAGTAAGAGTTTTTTCATTTGTAAAAGTTTAATTGTTTACTCTTACAAAGGTAGGCAATATGAATCACATTGTTGGAAGATAAAACTGAGATAATATTCAGTTGTGATCTTAATCTGGAACTGAATTTTTTTTTAGCAAAAATCAATCTCCGTAAATGCCAGTATAGATTTCCTCACCCGCGCGTTTCATCGCCCGGTACATTCCTTCTGAATTAAATACTAGCTCAACATTTCCCATTGGGTCCAGCGCAACAAGGCCACCTTCGCCGCCAAGCTTTACAAGTTTGTTCTTAACAACAAGATTGCACGCTTCATTTAGTGAAAGTCCTTTATATTCCATTAGACAGGAAATATCATAAGCAACAATTGAACGAAGAAAATATTCACCGTGCCCGGTACTTGAAACCGCGCATGTCCTGTTGTTTGCATAAGTTGACGCGCCTATAACGGGACTGTCACCAATGCGTCCGTATTTTTTATTCGTCATTCCTCCAGTGCTTGTAGCTGCAGCAAGATTTCCATTCATATCAAGCGCGACTGCGCCAACTGTTCCGAATTTTTTGTCTTGTGCCAGCGTTTGAATTTCGGTATGATCTAGAATCACTCCGTCTCCTTCTTTCTGAATGATCTTCCATTGATCATAACGGTGCTGCACAAAAAAATATTCATCAGGAGCGAATTCAATATTTTGCAACTTTGCAAACTCAGACGCGCCTTCTCCTGCAAGAAATACATGCTCGGAATTTTCCATCACCGCACGCGCAAGTTTTATTGGATTCTTAATGTTGCGAACGCTTGCAACAGCGCCGGCCATCAGGTTGCTGCCATTCATAATGGAAGCGTCGAGTTCATTTTTTCCGTTGTGTGAAAACACTGCTCCTTTTCCCGCGTTGAACAATGGATCGTTTTCGAGTGAAACAACAGCCGCTTCTACCGCATCCATGGCAGAGCCGCCATTCTTTAAAATATCATCGGCGCAATTAATCGCTTCAACCAATCCCTTACGGTATGCAATTTCTCTTTCCGGAGCCATTATGGCTCTTTTAATTGTTCCTGCACCTCCATGAATTGCTATTGCATATTTTTTCATTTCTTCCCTCGAAAATTATAATACAAAATAACAAAATCCGGCTATCATATACACGCTTTTGGCTATATCCTAACGTTTTTTATGTTGCGGAAACTGGCCTTGATTGAAAAGAAGAAATGCGACGAAAATAATAATGAATTAAGACGGAGTAATTGTGAAAATATTTAAAAAGGGCGTTTGGTTTAAACGATATTGGTCTTATTGGCGGTTTCGTCCCGTTTTGATACAACGAATTTTCTTTCTTTGATCATATAGCCGTCACCGCGATGCAATAAGTGAACAATAAGATTCTCCACTGAAATTGGAGTTTCATCTTCTGCATAGGTAAAGTTAGTGTGGCCCATTTCCCTGCCATCAATTATCGTCACCATTCCCGATCCGCGGCATTCGGTCTCATTACCTTTTTTAATAATTAACGCGGTATCTTCTCCTAATCCCATTCCTACGCAGGTAGGATTCATAATGATTGCCTGCGCAAGACGACCAAAGCGCCCTCGTTTTACAAAGTGCGTGTCAATAATGCAATTGTCTATTAAACCGAATCCTGACGAGATCTTTACATCACCTTTCAGCAATGCTTCATTACTTACGCCCTGGTAGATCATAAGGCGCGACATCACCATCGCTCCCGCGCTGGTACCCGCAACAATAAAATCTTTTTGTTCCTTATACTTTCTGGAAATGACGTCAATGATTTCAGTTCCGCCGATAATTGTTGTGAGGCGCAGCTGATTGCCACCTGTAAATAACACAGCGTCTGCTTTCTCAATTCTTCTTCTCAGTTCCGGATCTCGCGCTTGATCTTTATTCTTAATGTTCTTGGGCTGCTTGTCCTTAAATCCCGCTTGCCGGAAGGCCTCAAAATAAACACGACTCATTTCTTCCGGTTCCTCTGAAGCGGTTGTAATAATTTCCAGTTTATGTTCTTTCGCCGGATCAGGAGGCAATAACTCACCCAGGATCTCAAAATGTCTGAAAATTTTATTTCTCCACTTCATGTATGGGCCGTCACGATCTTCTCCTCTGTCTTCCGCGCCGCCTATAATGAGCAGTTTACCTTTTGGTATCATAAACTTTTTTTTATAGTGCCACAGCAGACGGACTTACCGAATGACCGTTTAATTTTTCTCCGTTTACGCCGTTGAGAACCGGAATTGTGATGACTTCTTTTTTGTGCTCCATCTGCAGGAATTCTATTGCTTCTGCAACTGCTTCTGTCAATGTGGTGATCAAAGTTCCCGGTACAGCTTCGCTCATGGCATATTTCAGCGCTTCATTTTCTTCATTGATTACGTGAACGGTCATGCTCAGGTTTACACTTTTAACGCCTTCGATCAGCAGGCCTGACAATTCTTCTGAAGTTCTGCCCCGCAGATCTTTATCGAGCCTGATTATGATCCTGTCAAATATCTGCGCAGCCATGGCGCCAACATTTTTGATGTCTTCATCTCTTCTGTCACCTGCGGCTGCAATAATGCCGATCTTTAAAGGGGCGTTTATTTTATCAATGAATTTTTTCAACTCCGCCATTCCAGCCGGATTGTGCGCGTAATCTACCAGCACATCATAATTTCTGAATTTGAAAAAATTCAATCTGCCCGGAAGCTGTTCCGGTGTAGGCGCGAATGAAACCAGCGCCTGGCGAATTACTTCGTGATCAAAACCTTTTATAACCGCCGCCAGCACCGATGGAAGAATATTCTTTATCATGAACTCTGCTCTTCCTCCATAAGTAATTGGAATATCGGAAACTTTACATATACGTGTTTTCCATTGACCTTTTAACAGCGTGATGTAATCTTTGTCAAGTACACAGGCGTATCCTCCCTGATCGCAATGTTTTTTTATTCTCTCGTTATTCACGTCAAGCGCAAACAAAGCAATGTTGCAATCAACAGAATCTTTCATGTAATATACCAGATCGTCTTCCGCATTTAAAATTGTATAACCATCATGTGAAGTGCATTCTGCCACAACAGCTTTTACCCGCGCCATGTCTTCTATGGAATGTATGCCATCCAGGCCAAGGTGATCTTCTGTTATATTAGTAATGATACTGATGTCACATCGGTCAAATCCCAATCCTGAACGCAGGATTCCACCACGCGCGCATTCAAGCACAGCGAAATCAACTATAGGATCAGTGAGGACAGTCTCGGCGCTTGCTTCACCAGTGCAATCACCTTTAAAAATTAATTTTCCGTTGATGTAAATGCCATCAGTAGTTGTGTACCCAACAGTTTTTCCGGCGGTTTTAGCTATGTGCGCGGTAAGGCGGGTGGTTGTTGTTTTTCCATTGGTACCCGTTATCGCGATAATTGGAATCCGGGGATTTGCATTGTCTGGAAACAGCATGTCAATGATTGGTTCTGCTACGTTTCTGCCGAGTCCTTTTGCCGGACTGATGTGCATGCGAAGCCCGGGACAGGCGTTCACTTCCAGTATTGCTCCGGTTTCTTTTGTGATGGGTTTTGAAATATCCTCGGCAACAATATCAATTCCGCAAATATCCAGGTTCATGATTCTTGAAATACGTTCAGCGAGAAATACGTTGTCAGGATGAACCTGATCAGTAACGTCTGTAGCTGTTCCACCTGTGCTTAAGTTCGCGGTGTCTTTTAAGAAAAGTATTTCGCCAATTGGCAGGACACTTTGCAGCGTATAATTATTAGAGGCAAGTATTGCTTCGGTAACTGCATCCACTTTTATTGTTGTAAGAACTTTTTCATGTCCTTCTCCTCTTCGCGGATCGTTGTTTGCTTTTGCGATCAATGTTTCGATGGTTGCAAATCCATCGCCCATTATCATTGCAGGTGTTCGTTGCGCAGCGGCAATTAATTTATGATTGATCACTAAGAATCTGAAATCGTTTCCTTCAACGTGTCGCTCCACAATTACTCCCTCAGAAATCTGCTGCGCAAGTTTGAACGCAGCCAGAGCCTCTTCGGCTGTTTTTATTTTCGTTGTTATACCTCTTCCCTGGTTGCCGTCTACGGGTTTAATTACAAGTGGGAAACCTACGTATTCAATTGCGGAAACCAGATCTTTCTCTTCATAAATCAGATCGCCTTTCGGAACGGGTATGTATGAATTTCCGAGTATTCTTTTTGTCCCTTCTTTGTCTGATGCAAGATCAATTCCTATTCCACTCGTGTTGCTGGTAATAGCCGCTTTAATTCTTTTCTGATTTCTTCCGTATCCGAGTACAACCAATGACTCGTTGCTTATCCGTTTTACAGGAATGTTTCTGCGTAGTGCCTCTTCAACAATTGCTGCAGTTGAAACTCCAAGTCCCCTTCTGTGTTTTATCTGCTTCAACGCCTCAATATCTGCGGCAATATCATATGGTGTTGCTTCGATCAGGTGCTCCGCAATTTTTACTGCCGCTTCAGCAGCGTATCGTCCCGCATCCGGAATTTCATATTGAAAAATTATGTTATAAATGCCTTTACCTTTCGCAGATCTGGTTCTTCCAAAAACACATTTCATACCGGCCAGCCACTGCAGTTCAAGCGCTATGTGTTCAATAACATGAGCCATCCATGTACCTTCTCTCACACGTTCAAAAAAACCGCCTTCATGATCCTCAGAACAACAGTGGCTATATAAAGACGGTATCATTGCTTCAAGTCGTTCTGGAAATCCCGGGATCATATTCGTTGGCAATCCTTCAAGATTTTCAATATCCAGTCTTACGTAAATAATGTTCTG
>CBIHPU010000111.1:0-8846 GCA_966211935.1 uncultured bacterium
TTATACGAATACCAACCAAACAACAGCTGACCGTTGTTACGACACTTTGTATTTCGGTGATGGAACATCCGAAGCTGTTGCGCGCATTAATGGTACAACTGGAAGCCTCTGCGGACCCGGAGTAGGGGATGGAGTCATGATCGCGACTTCAATCAAACTCAACATCTACAAAACAACTCACACATTTCCCGGTCCAAATTGTTATACGCTTACAATGTCTGATCCTAATCGTAACGCGGACGTATTGAATATTCCGAATTCAGCTTCTGTTCCTTTTTTTATCAAATCTGAATTATGCATCGGAAGTTTTTCGGGACCAAATTCTTCTCCCGTCCTTACCAATCCGCCAATTGATAATGCATGCACCGGAAGTTGTTTTCAGCATAACGCGGGAGCGTTTGATACCGATGGTGACAGTTTATCCTATGAACTTACAAATTGTTTAGGTGATCTTGGTCAGCCGGTGTTTGGTTACACTATTCCCTTCGGTGTTTCTATTGATGCAGTGACAGGTGATTTCTCATGGTGTTCTCCAACCATGATCGGTGAATATAATTTTGCGTTTATAATACGTGAGTGGAGAAAAGATATGGATGGCGTTTATCATCAGGTAGGGTATGTTTTGCGCGACATGCAGGTGCTGGTGGGAAGCTGCACAAATATTGCTCCTGTAATTCAGAATCTGGATGATGTTTGTGTTACCGCAGGTGATAGCGTTAATGTGAATGTAACCGCTACCGACATGAATGTTTCACAAGCGCTTACATTCAGCAGTTACGGCGGACCTTATGTATTGAGTAATTCACCCGCAACGTTTACCAGTACTCCTTCTACATCGCCTGCTAACGGAACATTTTCCTGGCAAACAGTCTGCAAACATGTGCGTCTTCAACCGTACATGGTAACGTTCAAGGTTGAAGATAATGGACAGGATGTATCGCTCATTGATTTCGAAACTTTTTTTATTACAGTAATTGCGCCGCCTCCAACTAATCTCACAGCGCAGCCGAGTGGAACTTCAATGGTGCTTACCTGGAACAACAGCGTGTGTGATGATTCAACAGGGAATTACATTTACAAGTATCTGATCTATCGCGCCGACTCCTGTATTAACTGGTCGCCTGATCAATGCGAACGTGGCGTGCCTGCAAGTTCAGGTTATACACTGATTGGATACACGAATGGATTGAACGATACAACATTCATCGACAATAATAATGGATTGGGATTGAATCACGGAACAGAGTATGGATATATTGTTGTTGGTTTATATGGTGATGGATCGCAGACCTACGCTTCAGCACCAGTCTGCAATCATTTACTGAAAGATATTCCAATACTAACTAATGCCGATGTAAGATCTACTTCAGCAACAACGGGAGATATTTTTGTATCATGGGCTAAACCGGTTGTTGACGCTTCAAATCCTGATAAGCTGGATACGATTGCGAATCCCGGGCCTTATGAATTCCGTTTATTTCAGCACAGCGGTTTCACCGGAACATTCACACAGATCCATTCCATTACGAAACAATATTTTGCTCAATTAAGTTCACTTGCTGATACCACTTACACTTCATCCGGATTTAATACAACTGCGCAGCCTTATACTTACAAGGTGGAGTTTTATTGTAACGGCGCGCTGAAAGGAAGTACGCAAACAGCGTCGTCTGTTTTTCTAACGGTGACTGGTTTGGATAACAGAATAAAATTGGATTGGAATTACCAGACACCGTGGACGAATTATATGTTTCATGTTTATCGGGAATCAGCTCCTGGAAGTGGTATATGGAATTTTCTTGATAGTACAGCATTGAAAACATATACCGACAGCAATCTTGTAAACGGACAGACATATTGTTATAAGATCTTGTCGAAGGGGCAGTATTCCGATCCATCAATTATTCGTCCGTTGTTGAACTGGAGCCAGGAAGTTTGCGCGCAGCCGGTTGATCTGGAGCCACCTTGTCAGCCCGCAATGTTGTTGACAGGAAATTGTAGTACAGTAGAAGTGCAATTGCAATGGTCAAATCCAAACAATTATTGCAGTGATGACGCGGTGCGATATAAAGTCTATTACAAACCTTCTCTTGATGATCCGTTTGGTTTGCTTGATTCCATAACAGTAATAAGCGATACGATCTACGTTTACGATGGCAATAACTCTATTGCAGGATGTTTTGCAGTGACAGCTATTGATTCTTTCAATAATGAAAGTCCAATTGTAAATGAAGTTTGCCTGGATAATTGTCCTGAATATGAATTGCCAAATATTATTACAATTAACGGAGATCACGTGAACGATTCATTGATCCCGGTGAAAAATAAATTTGTAAAGGACATTGATTTGAAAATCTATGACCGCTGGGGCGTTCTTGTTTTTGAAACAACTGATCCGCAAATAAACTGGAACGGGAAAAATATTTTATCCAAACAGCTGTGCACGAATGGTACATATTTCTATGTATGCATAGTAAACGAGATACGGCTGAAAGGAATAGAGTCGCGAACTTTAAAGGGGTGGATACAGGTGATTGATAAATAAAAAACCGCAGTGTAGGATCTCACCGCGGTTTCTCTACCTTTTATATGCACCCTTCAATTTTGTTTTTTTAATATTACTCTGAAACCTGTTGTTGGGGACGGCGTATCACAATCCTCTTCTGAATTTATTTTCAGCTGTTCAAAGTTGCTGTTCCAGCTCCCGCCTTTACATTTTATAAGAGAATCTTTCGTCTTCACCATTTCCGCCGCATTGCCACTCATGCAATATAAACCGAAGCTGTTTGGATTATAGGTATAAACCTGAGCTGTCGCGATAGAATCGTTGTTTAATGCCATTCCTGCTGAAGTATAGGAATTCAGATTTATTGGTGTTGGGTAGGCAATTGGTTGTTTAAATTTTTCAGGCATTTTCTGAATGCAGAAATTTGCTAAAAATCTGTTTTTCGTATTTTGAATTGAATCGGTTCCCCATGGATAACTGCCGCCTAAATTTCCCGAAGCTGCAAATGTCCACTCGTCGTTAGTAGGTAAATGACAGATGTATGTTTCGCTTTCCTTTGAAATCAATTCAGTCAGCCATCTGCAATACATTTCAGCACCTTCCGAAGAAATATTGACCACAGGATAATTGTCAAATTGTTTGTCTGTAAAATAGTCATCCTTCAGGTAATTAAATTTTTTTGTTCCTGCGGCGTTCAGCCACAATGATTGTTTTGGTTTGGCTTTCAGAAATTCATCTTTTTTACCCTGAATCAACAGATCAAATAAAAATGTGCGGTATTCAAGATTGGTCACTTCGGCAGTTTGAACGTAAAGTATGGAATTGTTGTAACTAACGGGAACGTATTTTTTCTTTTCTTTTTTTATCGCTGATCTCGTCATTTTCTTTTTTTCTTTTTCATTTGCCTTTATTTCCTTTTCTGTCAAAACAGGTAATCGCTCATCATCCTGATATTCCTGTTGTGGTTTAGATTGACGAATGATGGGATCGGACAGAAGAGTGACAGGATCAGGATTCATGATTTTGCTGATTTTTAATGCTGTGGTATCTTTGACTTGTGTTTGTGTCTGAATGTTTTTTGGGTTTTCTGTATCTTGTATTGAGTTATTCCCATTTACTTTCTCTTTTACTGTTGAATTTAATTTTATTGACATGTCATTTTGCTTTTTATTAAATGACAGGGAGGAATTTTTATCATTCCGGAGAACTTGAACAAACAGAACTGAAAGAGCAGCAACAATAGTTGCAGCCGCAAGAATAATGGTGGATGAAAATAATAGTGGACGAGGTTTGACAAGTACAGTTTCCGCGATCGAATCAGTCAGTTTGTTATTCAGTGAGGTAGTTACGTCAGCATCCAGAAAGGCACGAATCAGAAGTTGATCGAGGTCCCTATTGTTTATATTATTTCCCGTTTTCATTGGAAGGTAAGTTTTTAAGTTGTTCGTTTATACTGTGAAGCAATTGGTTTTTAAGTCGGCCGTAATATACTTTCAGCTGTTTTTCCGGTTTGTTGACGAAGCGTGCAATTTCACTGTATGGCATGTCCTGGCCGCGCATGAGCAACAGAATTCGTTGCCACTCATCCAGTTTTTCCAATTCTGATTTTAAGATTTTTAATTCTGTAGGCTCATCCCCTATCTCTTCTTCTGAGAAGGAAATATGATCATCATGAAGCTCAACCTCCTGGTTGGTGAATTCGAAATTTTTATTCAGGCGGAAATAATTTCTTAAAAAATTAATGTGTGTTCTGAAGATAAAACCCGCTTGCTTATGTTTGTTGTCGAATGAATATCTGTCATACACAGATGCTACGCGATATATCGTTGTGTAAACAATGGAGTGTGCATCGTCCTCACTGATATTATATTTATTTTTCGTGTAATTAAATAATCTTTTTGCATAAACTTCGTAGAGTTCGCGCACAATCGTCTCGTCTGCCTTAGCATCACGCTCTGTTATTTTAAGTGTTGCTTCTTTCACTTTGCCTTTTTAACATTTTTGCAGTCTGTCTTCTGACATACTTGCTCTTGTCTATTACAACAACAAATGGTAACACAAGTAGATAAATAAAAAAAGGACTATCTTTTTAAGATAATCCTTTGAAAATTTTAGAAGTTGTTGGTTAAAAATCCAACCCGTCGTTTCCTCCCATGTTCATCTGGTCGCCTTTTGGTTTTCTTCTGAAAATGGATGAATCGAATTTTCCAAACAACCAGGTGAAAGAGAATTTTACAAAACGCGAATATCTTCTGCGAGAAAGCTTCTGTGTGTAATCAGGTGTGTAATAATACGAGCCCATGATCTTTGAATTTAGCACATCGCTTACAGATAAATTAAAAATGTATTTCATCTTGATCATTTTGTTCAAAGAAAGATCCATGAAATACATCGGGATTGTTTTTCCCTGTGGTAAGATCTTTGGCGATTCATACGTTCCGTTCAATTGCGCAGTGATATCGTATTTGAATTTGTAGCTCACATTTAATTTTGTCATCCAGCTGTAACCATCATTATAGATCAATTCGTTCTTTGTATCGAGATAATTTATGTTCATGTAATAAACGTTAGTGTTAGAAGTAAGGCTCCATTTTCCAATGTTCAACTTCACTGTATTTTCCCACCCGAAATTATAACTGTCTTCTCCGTTTTGAGATGTATTTACCAATACATTCGGATCTGTTGCCAATGGATAAGCTACGTTGGTGATTGGTTGCTCTATGTATTTTCCGTATAAAGAAGTAAGGATATCAAACTTTTTAATTTTTACAGAATAATTCAGTTCGGCCATGTTGATGAACTCCGGCTCCAACTCAGGATTTCCAATTCTGTAATTATACTTGTCTGCAAACATTACAAAAGGCATTAACTGGTAGAAATTTGGTCTTCCGATCTTTCTCGAAAAATTTGCCTGTGTTTCCTGCCCCTTCCATTTGTAAGAAAGATATGCTGCAGGAAAAATTGCATTCATCAGATTGTCAATTCCTGTAGGATATTGATAAGAGAATTCCAGCCTTTTATTCAGAATAGTTCCAGCATAATAGGAGTGCTCATATCTTAATCCGCCCTGGTAACCGAATTTCCCTTTGCTTCCTGAATAATTCACATATGCTGCACCGATGAAGTTATCGATCTGGTAAAGATTGGTCATTGTGCTGTCTTCCTTGTACGAATCGCTCGTATAATCAAAATTGAACGTGTTATTTCCTGACTGGCTTACAGAATAATTACCTTTGAATCCCCACTCAATTTTTTTCGTTTCGCTGAGTGGATTTACATAATCAACCTGCGCGTTGTACATATTGGCGTGAGAGCTTGTTGTGCTTTTTTGGTAAGAAGGATTGTATGGAAGAAGCGTTCCGTTGTAATAATTGTTCGTGGTAAATAAATATCCTCCATCGCCTGCCATATAATTTACCATTGCGTCCGCGGTAAGTTCCTTTCCAGGTTTTGGCCAGGTCTTTTTGTATTGCACTTGCCCGGTGTAATTTTTAAAACCATGATTCTGATCGTTCAGACGGTCGCCATACACGAGCGATGCGTTATTGGTATCATAAACTCCGAAAATCTGTTTGTCGTCTGAAGCAAAATTTCCTGAAATAAAATTTCCTGCAAGCGTGATAAGATTTCTGTTGTTGATGTTGTAATCAAATCCTCCTCTTGCAAAATGAAACAGGTTATTCATTTCAGTAGTGTTCCATTGTTCGAAAGAAGAAACGCCGAACGAAGGAACTGTGTTTGTTCTTCCCGTATAACCATTTACAGCATAAGCTCCGTAATTGAAAGTATAAATACCGAAAAAATTAAAAGCGCCTTCTTTCACATTAAGGTTGGCCATTCCCATATATCGGTTTCCTGTTCCAGCGCTTACCATCACCATTCCGTTATAGCCTGGCTTGTTATTTTTTTTCAGGATGATGTTCAGGATTCCTCCTGTAGTTGCAGCGTCATACTTAACAGAAGGATTCGTGATCACTTCAATTCTTTCGATCTGGTCGGAAGGAATTTGTTGGAGAGTTAATGTCGTGGGACGATTATCGATCAGGATCATCACGCTTTGATTTCTTAACGTAATATTATTATCAGCGTCAACTGAAACGCCGGGAACGTTCTTCATCGCGTCAATTCCTGTTCCTCCTTTTGCAGAAAGATCTTTTTCCACGTTGTAAGATTTTCGGTCTATACTCATGGTGAGCGTACTTTGCTCTCCAACAACTGTTACTTCCTTCAATAATGCTTCATCCGCTTCCAGTGGAATGTTTCCCAGATCTTTTTCAAGCGGATTCATGTTTACATATAACTTCTCTTCGTAAGTTTTATATCCAATGAAACTTATTCTGATTTTGTATGCTCCGAAGGCCATATTTTCAAAAGCGAAGTCACCGTTGCCTTTTGTAACCTGACCTGCAATAACACTGTCTTTACTGTACCAGATTATAGCAACAGAAGCATATTCGATCGGTTTTTTTGTTTTGGAGTCAACAACCTTTCCGTACACTTTTGCAATGGCGGGAATATTCATTTTTCCTTTTCCGCCCATTCCGCCCGGTAATTGCGCCATAGCAGCGTTTGAAACGAGGATCAATACAATAATAGAAGTAAATATGTTTTTCATGCGGTACAAAAATACGGGTAAAAGAGAGCCGAATTGCCGCTTAAGTACGAGCGGATAATCAACCCTATGAATGGATAAACTGGCAATTAAAATCTGTTAAACCTCAGGCAGGTAGTTTTTCCAGCGCCTTTTGCATGCGACGGATTGTTTCTTCTTTTCCTAACAGCTCAATGGTTTCAAACAAAGCGGGACCGCCAGCAAGTCCTGTAATAACAACACGCAGCATCTGCATTACATCACCTGGTTTAACATTGTTTGCCGTGGCGGTAGACTTGAACACGTTCTCCACATTAACGTGGGTAAAATCGGTTTGTTTGTTCCATTCATCTTTTAATTTTTCGAAGAAAGAATGCGCATTGGTATTCCAGCGTTTAGCTACCACACCGTCATCATATTTTTCAGGAGAGATAAAGAAGAAAGATCCCAGTTCCCAGAATTCGTTTACGAGGTGCGCCTTTTCTTTTACAAGACGGCAAACACCTTCAACAAATTTTTTATCGGGATGAAATCCGTGTTTTTCAACCTGCGGTAAAAACATTTCAGCCAGTTCCGCGTCGGTTTTCTTTTTTAAATATTGCTGGTTAAACCACTTTGTTTTCTCAGGATCGAATTTCGCGCCTGCTTTGTTCACTCTCTCAAATGAGAAAAGCTGAATCATCTCTTCCTTCGAAAGAATCTCCTGGTTGTTCCCAGGGTTCCATCCTAAAAGCACTAGCATATTAATAAAAGCTTCAGGAAAAAATCCGCTTTCTCTGTAACCCACATAACTTTCTTTGGTTCGCTCATCATACCAATTGAGCGGGAACATTGGTAACCCGCTTTTGTCACGCTTGGAAAGTTTTCCCTGTCCATCCGGGCGAAGGATAAGAGGAAGATGAGCCAGCTGCGGCATTTCATTTTCTAATCCAAGATAACGGTAGATAAGAATATGCGCCGGCGCTGAAGGCAACCATTCCTCACCGCGCACTGCATGAGAAATTTTCATTTCAATATCGTCCACAATATGCGCAAGATGATAAGTCGGCATGCCGTCGCTCTTCAATAAAACTTTATCGTCCACCTGTGAAGAGTTCACCACCACCCATCCTCGAATGATATCATGAAAACGTATCTCTTCATTGCGCGGAACCTTAAGGCGGATTACATAAGGAGTTCCCGCATCCATTAATTTTTTCACTTCGTCTTCAGATAACGCGACCGAATTTTTCATGTTCTGTCTTGAAACAGCGTTGTATTGCGGAGCTGCAACTTTCGCTGCCTCGAGTCGCTTGCGCATTTCGTCCAGTTCTTCTGCGGTATCAAATGCGTAATAAGCGTGACCGCCTTCAACTAATTTGTCGGCGTATTTTTTATAAATACCCATTTCCTTTCTTTCGCTCTGGCGATAAGGGGCATGTGGACCATTGCCAAAACCAACGCCTTCGTTCGGTTCAATTCCGCACCATTTTAATGATTCGATAATATATTCTTCCGCGCCTTTTACATAGCGCGTCTGGTCAGTGTCTTCAATACGGAGAATAAAATCGCCACCATGTTTTTTAGCGAAGAGATAATTGAACAATGCAGTACGCACGCCGCCCATGTGTAAACCACCGGTGGGGCTTGGCGCAAAACGAACGCGGACTTTTCTGTTTTCCATAATATGCTGATTGAATTTCTGCTAATGAGCAAGGGCGCAAATTTACTTGAAAAAAGGGAATTAAATACGGTTCACGCGGAGAATAC
>CBIHPU010000112.1:0-8827 GCA_966211935.1 uncultured bacterium
TGAGATGTTTGTTGGAGTAGGAGCGAGCCGCGTGCGTGATCTGTTCCGCCAGGCAAAAGAAAAAGCGCCTTGTATTGTTTTTATTGATGAGATCGACGCGATTGGCCGCGCAAGAGGAAAAAGCGTTTCTGCAGGCGCAAATGACGAGCGTGAAAATACACTGAACCAGTTACTGACGGAAATGGACGGTTTCGGGACCAATAGTGGAGTTATCATTCTTGCAGCGACTAACCGTGCAGATATTCTTGACCGCGCATTATTGCGTCCGGGTCGTTTCGATAGACAGATCTATGTTGATATGCCGGATATGATTGAACGTAAGGAGATCTTCAAAGTTCACCTTAAGCCGATTAAACTGGATAACGATATCGATATTGAGTTTCTTGCAAAACAAACTCCGGGCTTTTCAGGAGCGGATATTGCAAACATATGTAACGAAGCGGCGCTTATTGCTGCAAGACAAAATAAGAAATCGGTTACAAGACAGGATTTTCTTGACGCGGTAGACAGAGTGATAGCAGGTCTTGAAAAGAAAAATAAGATCATCACTCCGCACGAGAAAAAGATCATCGCGTATCACGAAGCCGGTCACGCTACTGTGAGCTGGATGTGTGAGCACGCTTCTCCATTGGTGAAAGTTACTATCGTGCCGCGTGGTCGTTCGCTCGGAGCAGCATGGTATTTACCGGATGAAAGACAGTTATCCACGCCTGATCAATTGGAAGATGAAATTTGCGCTGCATTGGGCGGAAGAGCGGCTGAGCAGCTTACATTCGGCAAAGTATCTACCGGCGCGTTAAGCGATCTTGAGAAAGTTACCAAGCAGGCTCACGCGAGCATTGTATATTATGGTCTTAACGAACGTATCGGAAACATTTCTTACTACGATTCAAGCGGACAAAGCGAATACAATTTCGGTAAGCCTTACAGCGAAGCTACAGCTCAGGCAATTGATGAAGAGGTAAAGAAGATGATCGATAAAGCATACAATCGTACTATCGCAATTCTTCGCGACAACAAAGAAAAGCTTACTATTCTTGCAGAGAAATTGCTTGAGAAGGAAGTTATTTTCCGCGATGACCTCGAAACAATTTTTGGTAAACGTCCATTCGATAAGGAGACTACTCCGGTAGTAAATCCTGTTGCATAATAAATAATCAAAGTTTCGCGATGCAGGAATCAACGTCCCGCGAAAAAATTCTGAAAAAGATAAGAAGAGCCCTGGTTAGCCGGGGCAATTCTTTTTATCTCAATGCCGACTTTGAATCTGCAGTATTTAAGGAGGAAGATGATGAGCCTGAAATTGCCTTTGCGAAACGGTTTACCGAATTGCAGGGCAATTTTGTTTTTTGCCTGGATGAAGATGAAGCAATTCAGCAGTTAAAAGAATTGTTTCGGTCGCGAGGCTGGCACAGCGCGGTGTGCAGGGAAGAAGAGATCATTTATTTTCTGAATGCAGCGGGGATAAAGCCGTTGGCTGAGGTTACGGATGATTTTACTGTAGCTGTTTCTTTGTGTGAATGCGTTGTTGCCCGCACCGGTTCTTTTTTCGTTTCATCAAAACAGAACACAGGAAGAAAGTTCGCGGTAAATAATGATGTTCACATTGTGATCGCCTTTACTTCGCAGGTGGTGAACGATATTGCCGCGGGTTTTGAATATGTAAAAAAGAAATACGAAGGTAAATTGCCATCCATGCTCACTTTGGTAAGCGGACCTTCAAAAACGGCGGATATTGAGCAAACGCTGGTATACGGAGCTCATGGTCCTGCTGAATTGTTCTGTTTCCTGGCAGAAGGATGATCCAACACTGTTAATAAACTCCGTTAATTATTTAATATTGCCATAATTTTTACGCGTTTTTAATTGACGTACATTCATAAGCTAAACCGGGGGAATTGAATCCGTTAAAGAAATTACTGGGACAAACTGCTGTTTATGGTTTAAGCACCATACTTGCACGTACTGCGAATTACCTGGTACTGACTCCGCTTTATACATATGTATTCCTTAACCAGGCTGAATTTGGTATCAACACACAAATCTACGCGTACATTTCTTTTTTAAATATTTTGCTCACGTACGGAATGGAAACAGCTTATTTCAATTTCTATTCGAAGCGTGAGGATAAAGAAGGCGTTTACTCAACTTCGCTTATTTCACTTTTAGTTTCTTCCTCATTTTTTTTATTGCTTGGACTGATCTTCACTCCGCAGATTGCGGGCGCGATGAATTATTCAGGACAGGAGAATTTTATTGTGTGGATGGTTGTGATCATCTGCAGCGACGCAATGATGGTGATTCCATTCGCGAAGTTGCGCGCGCAGAATAACGCGGGAAAGTTCGCCCTAATAAAAACTTTAAACATCGTCATCAATATTTTACTCAACGTGTTCTTCCTCATCATTTGCAAGAACGCGTTTGAGAAAGACCCATCTTCTTTTTTCGGGAAGATCTATGATCCGGCTATTGGAATTGGATACGGATTTTTATCGAACGTACTGGCCAATGTTATCACGCTTGTTTTTCTGGCGAAGGAATTCACAGCTATACAATACCGGTTTGACAGGAAGATATGGAAGGATATGATTATTTATGCAATGCCATTGATTATTGTTGGCTTTGCAGGAATGATCAATGAAACTTTTGACAGAATAATTTTAGGTGAGATGTTGCCTGAAGATCTAGCGCGGAGAGAAGTTGGAATTTACGGAGCCTGTTACAAGTTATCGATCATCATGACCATTTTTATTCAGGCTTTTCGCTTTGCGGCAGAGCCTTTCTTTTTCAATACCGCAAAAGATACAGATTCAAAAAAGACAAACGCGCAGGTAACGAAATATTTTGTGATCTTCTGCACATTTATTTTTTTGGGTACGATGATGAATATTGAATGGATGAAACATTTTATCAGCGAACCATATTGGGAAGGATTGGCAGTTGTTCCGATTCTTCTTGTTGCAAATCTCTTTCTTGGTGTTTACTACAATCTTTCCATATGGTATAAGTTAACTGAGCAAACCAGGTTTGGCGCATATCTGACAATAGTTGGTGCAGTCATTACACTGGCAATAAATTTTATTTTCATACCAAAGTTTTCTTACATGGCATCAGCATGGGCCACGTTAATCTCTTATGGAGTGATGATGATCTTATCATATCTTATCGGGAAAAAACATTATCCAATAAAATATAATCTGCGCAGCATGGGATTTTTCTTTTTCGTAGCGCTTGGTTTATTTTTCATTTCCCTCACCTACAAAGGAAGATTTGGCGAGGATAAAGTTTACATTGAAGTGATCCTGAATAATATTCTCTTTTTAATTTTTTTCTGGTTGTTTTACAAACTCGAATTCCCGAATCTGCGGAAGAAACCGGAAACTGCGGCAAATTAAGCCATCTGACAGAATCCTTTTTTTCATTTGCGACGATCCGCGTTATTCGCGGCCACGGAGCGGCGTCTCAGAATTTAAAAATAAATGCAGTTCGCATCGTTTCAAGCTAGCCGCCAATTTCGCAGATTCACGCAAATCGTTTAGTTGTCGATTGGTCACAGATAAGCACAGATTGTTTTAGCGTGATCTTATTCTATCCGTTTTAATCATAATTCTTTTTGGAATTTTCATAAAATGTAAATAACTATTCCGTAGTTCTCATTAGCGATTTTGTAATTTCGAATCAAGAAATTTTTGTCATGAAGCAAACTGTCAAAGTGGTAAATAAAGGAAAACATCCGCTGCCGCATTATGCAACTCCTGCAAGCGCGGGCCTAGATCTTCGTGCAAACCTGGACACGGCGGTAGAACTGAAACCTTTGGAGCGCGCGTTAATTCCTACCGGTTTGTACATCGAGTTACCGGTTGGACTTGAGGCGCAGATCCGTCCACGCAGCGGACTTGCTTTTAAAAATGGAATAACTGTTTTGAATTCTCCAGGAACAATTGATGCAGATTATCGCGGAGAAGTTAAAGTGTTACTGGTCAATTTATCACAGCAAACATTTTTAGTTAACGATGGCGAACGCATCGCTCAGATGGTGGTTGCAAAACATGAAACTATTGACTGGCACGAAACAGATTCTCTGGAAGAAAGTGAAAGAGGTAAGGGCGGTTTCGGCAGCACGGGAGTCAAATAAGTCCGGGAGTCTGGAAATTATTAGGCTTCTAATCCATTGTCCGCAAATGGCAGCACAACGACGCACCGACTCAATGACTTTACAACTTTCCTAACTTCCAACTTTCCCAACTTTCCTAACTTTAAACTTTCAAAACTTTCAAAACTTTCAACTTTCCCAACTTTCCCAACTTTCTAAACTTTCTCAACTTTGAACCTCTGATTCTGCTGCGCATTCTTCACCATCACAAACTCCAGAATGTTATTGGCATCTACTACACCAATTAATTTTCCATCATCCATGACAGGCAAGATCGTATTCCCGTTCGAGATTACATCCTGGTAAACAACATCCAGGTGCATATCTGGCCGAAGTGTTTTTATTTTCGTATTCATCGCTTCCTGCACACTCGAATCTCCACCTTTGTTTGCCAGCGCATAAATTATATTATCACGCGATAAAGTTCCCGCTATCCGGTCTCCATCCATCACAAGAAAATCTGTTACCTGAACATCCAGCAACAATCTGACTGCATCCGTGATCCTGTCTGTAATGTTCACTGTGAAAAATCTTTTCATGATCACCTGGGAAACTGTGAAGTCATGCAGAAATGCCTTCGATCGCACAAGTTCGTTTTCAGAGTGCGCCATTAGAAAAATAAAAATTCCGATGATCGATAACATAAAATTTCCGAAAGCGCCAACAACAAAGAAAATAACCGCGGTGATCTTTCCTATCGTAGCTGCAATATTCGTCGCCTTCAACCTGTTCTTTGTTACCATCGTTACAATAGCGCGAAGTATTCTTCCTCCATCCATAGGAAATGCAGGAATAAGATTAAAAATTACCAGCCACAGATTCACTGCGAATAAATTGTAAAGAAACGCGCGCCAGGTATCCAACTCGGTCATAATATCGAGAGGAGCAAATCCATTGGAAAAAACGAATGGAGCAAGTATTGCCGCAATCACAACATTAACTGCGGGTCCCGCAACAGCTACTGCAAGTTCATGCGCGGGATTCTCGGGGATCTCATCCATCCGCGCCATTCCACCAATTGGCAATAGTGTGATATCTCTTGTATCGTATTTGTAACGTTTGGCCATTAACGCGTGACCAAGTTCGTGAAGTGTAATGCAGACAAATACGCTCAGCACAAACATCAGCATCAGCATCACCTGGTTTCCGGAACTTCCGTTGCGGACAGCGTTAATAATGAGCCAGAGAATAAAAAAAATAAACGTCCAGTGCAGGAATAATTTTATTCCCGAAATCTTTCCCATATATATTGACCAGCGCATGATTTCTTTGTTTACTGTAAAAATATTCGCTGTTCGTCTTAGTGAGCCTGACAACCGTCATGACAAAACATGATGGTTGCCAACTCAACGATCACATTCCGAAAGGATAGGTTTCCGGCACCTGTTCCGCGTCGGGCACAACATGCAACGGATGCACGGCTTTTGTCTCATCAAGATAAATAAACGCTTCATAACGTTCAGGTAAAATGCTGGGTACATAATTACCATATCGTTCATATTCCGGATTGTAAACAACGCCTATTGCGCGATGATTTAATTCGTGATGGAAAAAATTTTCGCGTTGCAGATCTGAACTTAAAATAATTTTATTTCCGCCTACAGCGTGATGCAACATATCTTCCCAACTTCCCTCACGGGCTTCGGGTACATCCATCTTTCTCATTTTCCCTCCCCATTGTCTTCCGGCAATAACAGAACCTCGATATGAACCAAATCCTATTCTTACTACTCCGTTATGTTCGTTCTCTTCTTTTACAAGCTGACCAACATTCACCATTCCTTCCCGGAACATATCGGTTGCTCTGGCATCGCCAATGTGCGTGTTGTGCTCCCACACTATCACTTTCGCTTCTCTTCCATGAAAATCCATCAAGCGATTTAAAGTTTCAACCATATGCCGGTCGCGTATGTTCCATGATTCCGGTCCGCCTTTAATCATGGCGCGATAATAATTTTCGGCATTAACTGTTACAAGCGCGTTTTGTTCCGTGCTGAAAACAGCTTCATGATCTGAATTGTAAGTTGGAATTCTTTTTTGTATTTCTGAAAGAAGGTTCACTACTTCCTGCTGACACGAGTAACTCAACGATTGCGTCGCGTGTGCGTAGCTGCTTCCTTCATCTCTGCCAAACGGCTGAAAGCAGCTAAGCACTTCTTCCAGTGCAGGTAAAGCTGACTTGTCATTTTTTCTTAGATAATCATGAATTGCATCCATCGACTCCCACAAACTATAAACATCAAGACCATAAAAGCCCGCGCGTTTATTTGCAGGAAGATCTTTATTGTGTTTTCTCATCCATGTGATCAATGACACTATTTCCCAGTTAGCCCACATCCACGTTGGCCAGCGGTTAAACTTATGCAGTACTTCAACAGGATTCTCACCGGAGTCATGATAGTTTTTTACAAACCGGTTTATCCTGTAACAATCAGGCCAGTCACCTTCAACTGCAATAAATGAAAAGTTTTTTTCCTGGATAAGTCGTTTACTTAACAATGCTCTCCAGGTATAATATTCGTGTGTGCCGTGTGAAGCTTCTCCCAACAAGACATATTTGGAGTCGCCTATAATTTCCATCAACACGTCAAGATCCTCAGGACCTTCAAGATTGTATGCGATTTTTTTGAGATGCTTTTCAGCGCTTTTTATTTTTTCTTTTTCGGAATGGACTGGATTAATGCTCATTTTTCGGGTTTGATTTACTTTGATTTCAAAATAAGATTTTTAATGTGTGGAAATAAAATGCTATCGCACATCCACACATCTGACCATCGTCATTTAAATATTCCCGTTGTACTTATAGTTTCGCTATAAGAAATTTTGTGCGGATTATGTTTACTGAAATGTTGACTGACAGGAAGGAAGCAGGATTGCTTCTGGCAGAAAAATTATTGAGATACAAGGATAAAGACGCAGTTGTGCTGGCTATTCCACGCGGCGGAGTTCCTGTTGCCCATGAGATAGCGAAAAGTTTGAACTTGCGAATGGACATTGTTTTGTCTAAAAAGATCGGTCACCCTTTAAATCCTGAATACGCCATCGGATCTGTTTCTGCCGATACTGTTTTGGTTGATCCCCATGAAGATATTCCGTTTGAATACATAGAGAATGAAATTGCGAGATTGAAAAAAGATCTTGCGGTGAATTATAAAAAGTACGCTGGAGATGCGCAGCCTGCAGATGTGAAGGATAAAACGATCCTATTGGTGGATGACGGCATTGCCACCGGAAATACATTGCTTGCGACAGTTAAAATGCTTAGGAAAAAACATCCCAGAGAAATTGTAATTGTTTCTCCTGTCGTTCCGCATGACAGGGTGCAGCGCATAAGGCAGGCGGCAGATGAATTTGTTTTTCTTTTTGCGCCTGAATATTTTACCGGTGTAGGAGCTTATTACAAAAACTTTAACCAGGTTTCTGATGAAGAGGTGAAATTTTTGCTGGCAGACAATCGCGAATATTATTCTGTACACAATAAAGATAAAGATCTTAACCCGGAAGAATCGTTCACGGATCTTTTTTTAATGTAAAGAGCTGAACGAAATCCCACAATCAACAAATAAAACAAGAGTTATGGAGCTTAAAATCGTAAATGAACTAAAGGAGCACACTGCAGTGCCATGCGTTTCAATTATTCTGCCTGTTCACAGAACCTGGCCCGAAAGAAAAAAGGACCAACTTGAAGTAAAAAAGGTAATTGAAAACGCGAAAGAACTTGTTCGCAGCCGTTATAACGGAGTAGGGAATGACGTGATCAGGCAATTGGATGAACTGGAAGAGAACCTGGATTTTTTCCATACTGAAGATGGTATTGGTTTATTTGTTTCTCCGGGTTTTTCAAAAGTGGTTCATTTTCCTTTTCCGGTAAGTGAAAGAATTATTGTCGGTGAAAATTTTGAGATCAGGGACCTGATTTACATGGAAGAGCAAATGACTAAATATCTTCTTCTTTCATTGACCGGCAATGCAGCTTATTTGTATGAGGGTTCTGGTACTGAATTAAAAGAAATTAAAGACGACAATTTTCCGCTGGCGTTTGAAGATGATTACATCTATGAGAAACCGTCAAAGGCCAATACTTATGGGCCATCCTTGAAGAGTCCGGAAGATGATAAATCGAAGATGGAAGAAAAGCGGACTGCCGCACATCTTAACAAAGTTGATCATTTACTTAACTCTTACCTTGAAAAAGATATTCCGTTCATGGTTGCGGGTGTAAAAAAAGAAATTGGATATTTTAAAAAACACGCGAAGAACGCTTCAAAACTTGCGGGAATAATTGAAGGAAATTATGAGAACGTTTCTTCAAAAGTAATGGGAGAACTCGCTCTTGAGCAGGTAAAGAACTGGATCGGATTTCAAAAGCAGGATCTGCTTGAGAAATTGCGTGATGCAGTTGGAAAGAAATCTGTTGCTTCGGGAATTGAAGAGGTTTGGAATACCGCTGCAGCCGGAATGGGAATGATTCTTTTTGTTGAGCGCGATTACGTTGCTCCGGGATTTGTTTCAGACGCTGATTTTAGATTTTCTGTACAGCCTCCGAGAGAAAAACATACTATACTTGCAGACGCGGTTGATCATGTGATAGCAACTGTGCTCGATAAAAGGGGCAGGGTAGTGATGGTGGAAAACGGATTGCTGGATGAGCACGATGGAATTGCGTTACTGTTG
>CBIHPU010000113.1:0-8808 GCA_966211935.1 uncultured bacterium
GCGAATTGCCTTGACTTTTTGGTTCTTTTTGGTCAAACAAAAAGAACAGAAAAACCTTTTTTGAGGATCGACTAATTAAATTAGAAGTGGTGGCAAAAAAATTATATTTCATTTGTTTTTTTCTGCCATTGTTCGTTGCAGGTCAGCATAAACTTAAAATTATCAATACTGATAGTTCCCAGGTTATTTCAAAACTTAAAATCAAAGAAGATTTTTCATCAAATGTCCAGCTTCAGAAGGAAATTAATAGCCTCATATTTTCATTACAGACAGATGGTTATTTGCTGGCATCTGCGGACAGCATTCAATCAGATTCGCTTAATCATGTTTTGTATTTATTCGTTGGCCCGCAATATGAATTTGCGGAGTTGAGAAAAGGAAATGCTGATCACAACCTGTTGGCTGAAATTGGTTTTTCTGAAAAGTTTTATTCTAATCGCACGTTTAAGCCGCGCGAGTTGAGCAGACTGTTTGAGAAAATTTTAGTGTATTATGAGAATCATGGTTATCCTTTTGCAGTAGCAAAGCTGGATAGTATTATCACTGAAGGAAACAAAATAACCGCGGCGCTGAATATTGAAAAACATAAGCTGATCAAAATAGACAGCGTGCTGATTGTGGGTGATCTGAAATTGTCTAAAACTTTTTTGTATCGCTATATTGAAATAAAACCAGGGTCGGTGTATAATGAATCCGCCATCCGTAACATCAGCAAAAAATTGAAACTTCTGCCCTTTGCAATTGAAACTAATCCGGTGCAGGTAAGGCTGACAGAGAAAACCAATAAAGTCCTGTTGTTCGCGAAAAAAAGAAATTCTTCTCAGTTTGATGGAATTATTGGTCTTCTTCCAACTCCCGGAGGAAAAACTGTTTTTACCGGCGACGCAAAGATTCGTTTACAGAACAGTGTTTTTAAAGCCGGAGAAACTTTTGAGTTGAACTGGAGGAGATTGCAGAATCAGACGCAGGATCTCAGAACACGAATTATTTATCCTTACATTTTCAATACCCCAGTTGGTGTTGATCATAGTTTTAAACTTTACAGGCGCGATACCACTTTTATTGATGTGCTGAATAATATAGGATTGCAATATCTCTTCAATGGATTGAATAATGTAAAAGCTTTTTACCGCCAGCGAAATTCAAATATCCTGAGTACTGCTTCACTTGTCGGATTAACAACGTTACCCGATTACGCTGATATAAACACACAGGCTTATGGTCTTGGTTTTTTTTATGAGCGACTTGATTACAAATTGAATCCACGTTCAGGTTTTTCAGTTTCTCTTAACGCAAGCGCGGGAACAAGAAAGATCAGGAAGAATGCTAAGCTGAATGATATTATCTACAACAACATTGCATTGCGCAGTTCCCAGTACCAGGGGGATTTTGACATTGCGGGTTACATTCCGTTATTCAGAAAATCAACAATAAAACTTGCTGTGCAATCTGCTGCAATTGTGAGTGATCAGATTTTCAGGAATGAATTGTTCAGGATTGGCGGATTGAGAACTTTGCGTGGTTTTGATGAGGAAAGTATTTTTTCAAGCACATTTGCAATTGGTACATTTGAATATCGTTTCCTTTTTGATGAGAATTCAGCGCTATTTTTATTTACCGATGCGGCCTGGTACGAACGAACTTTTGTAGGAGGATATTTGAACGACACGCCTATTGGAGTAGGGGCGGGCATCAGTTTCGAAACCAAGGCCGGGATTTTTTCACTTAATTATGCCTTGGGCAATCAGCTTGGAAACGGATTTGACATTCGTGCCGGCAAGATCCATTTTGGTATTGTGAACGCGTTTTAAGTTTGTGGACAATGATGTTTTTAGGAAAGATCTGAAAACTGTGGTGACTCTGGCGAAGACTCACACAAAGTCACCCCAATTTTAATAAAAACTGTTGAGAGTCGGGTGATTATTCGCGCGAAACCAAAGAAAACGGGTCTAGAAATGGAATTCAGAAATGCGTTGGTATTAGAAGCGAATGGGTTCAGAATCTGGTTAAGAATTCGATTTAAGAAATTGAATTTTGAATCAACTTTTTCAGAAAACCGGGAGAATGCAACTATATTGATTATTTGCAGATCCGTTCTCTGTTATCCTGGTCTTCAAAATATATATTCAAAATGTAAATACCTCTTTTTAGTTGCTAGCAGTTTATCTGACAATTTAAATCCCTATAATTCTGACTGTATATCGTCTGGCCGCTTAAATCAGTCAGAATAATCTTTGTTATCTCATTATCTGAACTGATATTAAGAATTTCGCTAACCGGATTAGGAAAAGCATTCAAGTGTAGTTTATTAACCTTACTTTCTTTAACTCCAACAAGACCGCTCAAAGTATATTTTCTGAAAAACCTCCAGATCTCTTTGCTTGCTCCAAAATCCTGGCAGGTATTTCCCAAACTTCCAATCGGCATTGCGCCGGGCCAGGTGTGACCGCCACTGTATACTTTATAAAGTTCAACAGTGCTTCCTGCAGTTCCGTTGTTGTAAAGAAAATTATCTGCAGTGCATCCGTCAAACGCGTTTATGTTTGATACTGAAGTTTGAATTGAAGTGGAATTACAATTATTAAAATCAACCCAAAACTTAATAACGCTGTCAACATGCATAATTCCAGTTGCGCCTGTGTAAGGAACAACAGCGTCAGACGTTCCGTGAATTTCCATAACAGGAGTTGGATGTGTTGGATTGCAGGAGGATTTGTGAGCTGATCCCATTCCAGCTGCAACGGATGCAATAGCAGTAATCCTGTTACTGAGAAAACATGCCAGATCACTGCTCATAAATCCTCCATTGCTTAAACCGGTGCTGTAAACCCGTTGCAGATCTATATTATATGCCGCGTCAATGGAATCAATCAGCGCGCTTAAAAAAGTTATGTCGTTTGGAGAAGTTCCTACGGGCGTCCAGCAATTCCAGTAGCGGCTTCCAAAATTATCGTATGTACCGTTGGGATGAACAATTATGAAATTTGCTGTATCGGCAATTGGTCTGAAGTCACCGTAAATTTCCTGCTGCAGATTATCAGATCCGTATCCATGCAGGTTCAGAATTAAAGGAACTGCTGTTGATGAATTATAAATTGCCGGAACGTAAAGACGGTATTGGCGATATACTCCACCAATAAAAATACTGTCAGAAATGGTTGTCTGCGCGAAACTCATAAGCGAAGCAACCAAGATTGCTGCACTAAATAAAAACTTCTTTAATTGCATGAAACAAAGGTATTAAAAAGGCAGTTTTGCACCAGTAAAATAAATTTCGGCAATGTCGGTAGGAAATTAAACAGTAAGGCGTTTTGGATCAGGTTGATCGCGTTTACAAGAGAAAAATATCGCGATTACTTTTTATTCAGCCATTTTTCTATCTCCTTCTGATCGAGAGTGAAATAATTCAAATCAAATTCAACCACCTGGTTATTTATGAGATATATTTTCGGAAGTTGAACTCCTGCCAGGTAAACAAATGGTCTTTCTCCCAAACGTGTCCAGGGAATAATCTCTGACTTTGTTTCTGACCTGAATTTTTCAATATTTTTTTCTTCTCCGTTTATTACAAAAAATATTGGAAGGGAAGGATTGATTTCTTTCATTATCCGCAGTTTTGTCGCGCCGATCTTGCAGTGCGGGCAGGTGGAACTAACAAATGCAATGATGTGTTTGCCTTCCTTAATGGACTCCGGAACTTTATTTACATATCCATTATTGATTAAAGTATCAAGTGGTAAAAAAAACTGGTTTTCTTTTTTAACGAGATACGAAGAAGAATAATTGATGTCTATCGGGTTTTTAATGAAAGGAAAAGAAAATCCTGCAAGAAAAATTATTATCAATGCAATTTTATTAAACTTCTTTAGCGGAAGTTCAAATCCTTTAATAAGAAGAATGAAATTCAGCGCTAATAAAACAATATTTTTAAAAATACTTTCAACTGGCGACATCGGAATAAGTTCTCCGAAACATCCGCAATTTCCTTCGTTGCCGTTTTTGATTATGGTAAACGTAAGATAAAGAACAAAAAAACTTAACAGCCCAATGCTGAGCTTTGATGTGAACCCACGGGTTTTGATATTGAATAAAAACAAAAGCCCAAGAAAAAATTCGAATCCGATAATAGTACGCGCAAAAAAAGGTGATAGCTGCCAGTTTGCAATACCTAAATCTACAAAGGTGAATTCGAAAGGCTCAATCGGATGAAGTTTGGATAAACCGGAGAAAATATAAAGTCCGCCAAACATAACGGACAGAGCAATCATCAATACTTTTTTCATTCGCCGCAATTATATAAAAAAAAAGCTGTCATAAAATGACAGCTTTTTTGGATTAACAAGATCCAGATTACTTTTTAGACAAAGTACAATCTGTAGTAGTTGTATAAGTTGTACCACCAGAAGTCTCAGTAGTCTCCCAGTCATGGCAATTAGCTGTAGCAGCACCTTTTTTAATTTCTTTGTGAGTAACTACCTGAGCATCGCCAGTGATAGTTGCACCACCACCTGAAGTTGTAGATACGCAAGAACATGACCAATCTTTTTTGCAAGACACTAAAGAAAGAGTTGCTAAAGCTGCAACTGCAATGATAACTTTTTTCATAATGATTTTGTTTTTTAAAATTTTCGCTAAAGTATACTTTTTTTAGTCAGTACGCGTGGCAATTGCTAAATTTTTTACTCGCAACGACGATATTTTTCTGCAGCTCGTCGAAAGACTCTGGTATTAATTGACAATCAATGATATATCCAATACATTTATCCTATAATTTATATTATGTTAAGTATAAACGGATTTTAATAAAGCAATAATTCATTATAATCCAAGCTTTTGTATCGCATCTGCGGTTAATACAACAGCATTATCCCCGAACCATTGAAGCAGGACTTGTATCAATGCTTCCTTATTCTTTTCACCCGCATACTCAGGATCAATCTTGATGGTTTCGCCATTCTTTAAAATCAGGTAAAAATTCTCGTAACGGTAATCAACCTGGCTTATTTCTTCTGCAAAAATTTTTAATTCCCTGTTCTGCATGATGTACAGGTAATCCTTGTAAAAGCGAATGCTGAAGATTTTTTTCTTAACCGAAATAATAAAAAAGAAAATCTCACCAACGCCCATTGTAAAAACCAGCGGCTCCAGCCACGTTAACCGGACTTCAGGGAAAAATAACACAGCGGAAACCATCATGTAAACTGCGATTCTGATTATACGTTTCGAGATTAGACTAAACGGTAAATAGCTGAAACGAAAATTTTCCTTTTCCTTTAGCGTGTCCGATACAATTAATTCACGAATTCCGGTTATAACGTAAATAACTGCGAGGAAAGTACAGATAAGATATAAAACAGTCCTTTCAACAGGATATACTTTCGATATCAGCGGAACGAGCGCAATAACTAAAAGAAGAAATAATTTGATAATTACAAAGCGCAGACTCCCCATACTATTGTTTAAATAACCATGGACCGGTTAACAGCAGAGTCAACGGAACCACAAAAAGAATGATCCAGAAAAAAGTGAAAAGCAATTTACCGCGGCTTCCGACATCATTGTAAGGTACGTTTAAAAGTACCGCGCGCATGTTCTGCATGATCAATCCCTCATAAATACTTTCGCTGTAATCATCATCAATATCCGTTTTGCCTGGAAGTTTGTTTATTGTGAGCAATTCCTTTCTGATCAGCCAATATTGCTTGTTGTTGAGTGATTCGAAATTAAGTGTGAGGTCCAGACCCTTTTCTTCGAGTTTATTCCTCATTTCATTCAGTTTCTTCATTCCATTCATTTTCAGAATAAGAAACATTGGAATTATAAGCGTGAAGTAGCTTTTGCTCAGCACAACGAATAACAGAATAACCGCGATAACCACAATTGTTGTTACCAATTGAATGAAATAATTCTTTCTGCTGTAAAGCGTTTCGCTGATAACGCCGCCATCCAGCATATCAAGCGGCACCAGGTTGATCAGGTTCCAGACAAGAAAGATCCACGCTAATCCAACAAGTTGTTCGTTTGCGACTTTGCTTCCATAGATCAGCGCCGCAAATCCTATAATTATTCCAGGCAATGGTCCGGCAAACAAAATAAAAAGTTTTTCCCTTATCGTCACCTGCGATGAATCTTCTTCAGTGAAAAATAAATTAAGGAATGGTATAAAAAACATTTTCTTGTCGGAATAGCCATATTTCTTCATCATAACAAAATGACCGAATTCATGGATAAATATGACCATCAGAACGGCTGCCAGAAGTTTGATGTTTCCGTTAAAGACAAGAAAAAACAACAAGATGTAAAAAACAAAATTCAGGCTTATGGTAATCATGCCTTTAGGTTTCTCGAGCGGTTTAGGCTTTGGAGGAAACATTGAGACATCACTCTCATCATAAAAATACTCGGTGTTCATTTAGTCTTTTCTGAGAGGACAAATATACCTTAATATGGCGGGATAAAAAACTTAGATTTTTTTTTGATTCGCGTGGAGAAACGGAGAGCGGTTTTTTTTGTGACAAATTGATTACAAAGAAAATAAAACATTGTGTCCTTTGAGGTCCATTGAGTACTTTGTGTCCTAAGAAATTTCGCGCGGAGAAACGGAGAAACGGAGAGCGCGGTTTTTTTACTGATCTTCTTTGCGGGTCTGTTTACTGTAAGCCTCAAAAATATCTCTGCTGCGTATATAGCCTATCGTTCTTCCCTGTTCTTCAGTTACTGCAACTTTATCAATATCAAATTTCATTATGATATTTAGCACTGTACCAAGACTGTCTTCCCTTGAAACAGATGGTATTTGTTTATCTGCAAGTTCGCCCGCGGTTATTTTTTCACGCACCAGTTTAAAATGTTTTTCTCCTGTTTTTCTTAACGAAAGTATTCCGACGTATTTCATATTATCATCCACAACTACGAAGTCGCTTGAATGATAGTAATTCGCAAGATCACGCACCGTGGAAAATTCGTTGCTGTCCTTAACCATTGCAAGCAACCTGAAATCAGGAAAATAATCTTTAATGACGATGGATTCTATCACATCCAGTTTCATATCCCACAAATGCGCGGGACTTTTAAATCGATCATCAACCTGGTGCTTATAAAATGAAATCTGACGCGATAAAATAAATGTAAAGATGGAAACAATTATCAATGGCGGAAGCAGAACATAACTGCCCGTGATCTCACAGATCATGATAATTCCAGCAATCGGCGCGTTGGCAACTCCTGCATAAAAAGCGCCCATTCCAACAACCATGTATGTAACGATAGTTACTTCCGGATCTTTTAAAACAAATTTCGCAACCACTCCAACAGCGGCGCCTATCATTGCACCAATAAAAAGTGAAGGACCAAAAATTCCTGCGCTTCCTCCGCTGCCAATTGTTAATGTTGTCGCTACAATTTTTACAAATGCAATCAGTAAAAGGCTCGCTACTATATAAAAAATTTCTTTGGTTCCGAAAAAATGAGGAAGGTTTCCGTTCAAAACTCCAGCCAGATAGTTATCTCCTCTTCCCGCGGTTTCATAAAACAATAAAGCGATCATTCCAACAAGCAATCCGCCCAAAGCCGGTTTCAACCAAAGAGGAATTCTTATATTACTGATAAGTTTACGCGCGTCATTAAATCCTTTTATAAAAAGAAATCCGAAGAGATAACACAAGGCGCCCAGAATTAAATAGAACATAATTTCTGAGAACTGAAATGATTCGTTTTCAGAAATCGGCATCAGCGGTTCTGTACCTGCATACGCGACAAAAACAAGATAAGCAGTAACAGAAGAAATGAAGCAGGGAATTAGCGCGTCGCTCTCAATATCTTTTTTGTAAACCATTTCAACCGCGGTGAGCGCGCCGCCAAGGGGAGTTTTGAATGCTGCGCCTAATCCTGCCGCTGTACCACTCAGCATCAGCGTTCTTCTTCCACGCGCGCCTGCGCCGGCCACATTAGCTATAAGCACGCCAACGCCCGCCCCAATTTGAGAAATTGGTCCTTCCCTCCCACCGCTTCCGCCGGTAGAAAGAGTAAATATTGTTGCGAGCGATTTGTAAAAAGGAACACGCGTGTTCATTTTGCCTTCTTTGTTGTGAAAGGCGTTTATCATTTCGTCTGTGCCGGTTCCTTCCGCTTCGTTGCAGAAAAGATAACTGATCAATCCGCATATCAATCCGCCAAGCGCGGGCAGCAACAATACGAGGAGCGCGCTGCTCTGGTGTTCAAAAATGAAATTTATTTTCTCACGGAAACTGTTGCCGGAGTTGCTGTCAAACAGATGAAGAGAAGAAAAAAAACTTTCAGCAAGGTGTAGCAACCAGGAAAATACCATTGCAATTACGCCGGAGATCACTCCAGTTACCACTGCATATAAAAAAATGTGGGTTTCTTTTTTTATCCTGAATCTGTCAGGTAAAATCATCCGGGTCCGGTTCTTAATTTTACCTAAGATTAATATTCATCTTCTCTCGCCCCCTCATCAAAATCTCCTCCTTCTTCTCCTTCGCCGTCATCGCTCATCTCATTGTCCTGATCTTCCTCCTCTTCTTCACCAGCTACTGCTTTTACATCTTCTTCATCAAGCACTTCTTCCGGAGTATCGGTTACCAGTTTATAAACTTCTTCGTCGTTTAATTCCTGTATCAATCCGGAAAGTGCCATATCTGTCGGCGAAACTTCTTTACCCTGGTTAACCGGCTTATATTGCTTAGGTGCAATACCACTGCTTTTTACAATAGCGGGGAATGAACCTGATGTTTCGTCTTTCAGAATTTTTAGTAATTGCACATGAAAGCTCCACTGAACATTTTTATC
>CBIHPU010000114.1:0-8804 GCA_966211935.1 uncultured bacterium
GGTTCTCCTCCATTTGAGAAGCGACAATCTTATCCACCAGATTGTCTATGCTTTGCGCGTCATATCTTTTTAAACTTCTCGAGGCGGCTTCAACGCTATCCGCCATCATCAATACTGCAGTTTCTTTAGAAAAAGGCACGGGACCGGGATATCGAAACTTGTCTTCATCAATAATTTCATCTTCATGAGTCATCTGGTAGCTCCTGAAGAAAAACCTGGTTAATGTTGTACCATGATGAGTTCTGATGAAGTCGATAACCTGTTCGGGAAGTTTATACTCTTTTGCAAGTTCCACCCCATCAAGTACGTGCCTGATGATAATTTTCGCGCTCTCATCCGACTCAAGTTCCTCGTGAGGATTCACTCCTCCAACCATATTCTCAATAAAATAACGTGGATTCTTGATTTTTCCGATATCATGATACATTGCACCCGTGCGCACCAACAACGCGTTCCCACCCACTTTGTAAACCGCTTCTTCCGCCAGACTTGCAACCTGAAGAGAATGCTGAAATGTTCCAGGCGCCTTCTGGGCCAGTTCACGCAACAGCGCCGAATTCGAGTCAGCCAGTTCCAGCAAGGTGAAATCAGAAACAAAACCAAAAGTTTTCTCGCTGATGTAAATAAGCGGATAAGCAAAAATAACCGTTGCCGAACCCACTGCGAATGGAATAAATTCACGCACCTTAAAACTGAATGAGGAAGCATCTTCTATTAATCGCAATGAAAAATACGCAACAAAATACGTGAGGAAAACAGCTATGATAGAATTAAAAAGCTGCGACCTTCTGCTTAGGGCGGCAACCGAAAAAATCGCGCCTATTCCCGCAAACAGCTCAATAAAAAGAAAACTGAATTTATCGGCAGCAAGAAAGGAAACAATGATGATAATGTTCAGATGCGTAAAAAGCGCGGTACGCGTGTCAAAAAATGTCCTTATGAGAATTGGAGCAATACTGAACGGAATGTAATAAAGGTTCGCGGGATTGGATCCAACCTGCGTAGCCGTAATGCAGAAAATAATTATCAACAGAAAAATAAAAGTGATCTCGCTGTTCTGGGAAAAAATATTTTTTCTGAAAAACAACAGAAACAACATCATCATGGCAAGAGACATTCCTGTTACCAGGACCTGACCGGAAAGCAGCAAATAGTTACCTGCAACCACTTCTTTCTCCTCCTGCTTCAATTCCGATTTGAGGGAATAGAGGATTTTCATTTTTTCCGCCGTTACAATCTCGCCTTTGTTTATTATTGTCTGTCCCCTCATGATCTTTCCATGGGAAGGCAACACATTCTCCAGGTTTTGTTCAAGCGCCTTTTCAGTCAGATCTTTATTGTAAAAAATATTTACAGCGAAGAAGTTTTCTATTGAGTCGCGAAGGGCTTCCGCTTCATTCGGAGGAACATTCCCTTCCAGTCGCTCTTCCACATATTGATCAGCCTGGCGCAATGTAAAGAAATCACCGAGCATGTGTTCCTTTTCAATATTATTTTCCACTATGTAAATAGGAAACGTGCTCTTTTTTCCCTCTGTGATCTCTGAAGTTTCTATAATTCCACGCCTGGCAACGCTGTCAAGCACTTCCTTGCTGATGGCAGCAACTTTTTTATTTTTCAGTCGCCTTATAAAAGCCTCGTAATTTGTCGGCTTCATAATGTCATTGTTCCTGAAAAAATAATATTTGCGCGATCGCTTTATTTCATTTTTTTCATTGGTGACTTCAGTGATTGTCTTGTAAATCGGAAAATCCATCGGAGCTATCAGTTGCTCATAATTCCAGGGCTTACCTTCCAGTTTATCCAGATTGTATTTGAAAGCTTTTTCTTCAGGAAAAAACAAAACAATAATCCCCGTACTGAAAATGAACAGTAGAAACTTATACCACAACGCGTGTTTATCCCTGATATAATTTATTACGGTTGCCATTAGTTTTGCAAAGAAAGGAGAAAGATATGTCAGCGTTTTAACCTTTAGCTGTAATTATCAACAACAGAAAGGGAGTTTAAAGTTCGTCAATTTATGCCTGCCTGAAGAAGATTTATAATTTCTTGACAGTCAAATTTTTAATTTTCCCATTACTTTAGATGCGGTTTTAGGTTAAGGATGGGCGGTGTTGATCATTTCAGCTAAAAAAACAATTATTCTAGTCCCAAAAGCTTATTTTTGACCGGTTTTTTAAAACGCGAATTATGAAAGAAGTATATATAGTTTCAGCTGTAAGAACTCCTATTGGATCATTCAACGGCGTATTATCCTCTGTTAGCGCAGGTAAACTTGGCGCGGCAGCAATTAAAGGAGCCATCAGCAAAATAAAGCTTGACGGCAAAGAAGTAAATGAAGTATTTATGGGTTCTGTGCTCCAGGCAAATCTTGGTCAGGCACCAGCGCGCCAGGCTGCAAAGTTCGCGGGACTTCCTGACGAGGTACATTGTACAACTATAAATAAAGTATGCGCTTCCGGATTAAAGAGTGTAATATTTGGCGCACAGTCCATTTTACTTGGTGACGCAAATGTTGTTGTTGCGGGAGGAATGGAAAACATGAGCCAGGTTCCATATTATCTTGACCAGGCAAGAAACGGTTACCGTTTGGGTAACGGAGTAGTAATTGATGGTTTGGTGAAGGATGGTCTGACAGACGTTTATAACCAGAATCATATGGGAAATTCAGCAGAGCTCTGCGCCCGCGAATGTAAGATCTCCCGCGAGGATCAGGATGCTTATGCAATTGAATCTTATAAACGTGCAGCTGCCGCTTGGTCTGCCGGTAAATTCAAAGAAGAAATTGTTCCGGTTGAAGTTCCGCAGAAAAAAGGAGACGCCTTGCAGATCCTTGAAGATGAAGAATACAAATTGGTGAAATTTGAAAAAATTCCGGAGTTGAAACCGGTGTTTCAGAAAGAAGGAACAGTAACCGCGGCCAATGCATCAACTCTTAATGACGGAGCTGCCGCTTTAGTTTTGATGAGCAAGGAAAAAGCGGAAGCGCTGGGGCTTAAACCTCTTGCAAAAATTATTGGTTATGCTGACGCTGAACAGGCGCCCGAGTGGTTCACTACTTCTCCATCAAAAGCGTTACCACGCGCGGTTGAAAAGGCGGGACTTTCATTAGATAAAATTGATTTCTTTGAAATCAACGAAGCATTCGCAGTTGTGTCACTCGCAAACAATCGTTTAATGAAGCTTGATCCAAAGAAAGTGAATGTGAATGGCGGAGCAGTTGCTTTGGGACATCCACTTGGTGCAAGCGGAGCGAGAATTCTTGTAACACTTATAAATGTTCTTAAGCAGAACAAAGCGAAATACGGAGCCTGTGCAATCTGCAACGGCGGCGGCGGCGCGAGCGCTTTGGTAATTGAGAATATTTCCTGATCAATTTTCACTCAACATCCGTGTACGGAATTTGTAACCTCAGCTTAGTGCCAGTGCGAAAAGCGCCAACGCACACCAGCGAAATGGTTACCCAACTGTTATTTGGCGAGCACTTCACTATTCTGGAAAAAAGCGAAGGCTGGATCAGAATTAAAAATGCTTTTGACGAATACGAAGGCTGGATAAATGACAAACAATTTCAGTCGATCACTAAAAAAACTTTCACGTTTCTTCAGAAAAAAGTTCAGCTATACGCCGCCGATCTGCAGGAAGCGTTGAGCGTCAAAAAAGAAAACCTGGTGTTTCCTGTCTTAATGGGATCTGTTTTACCCGGGGCTGATGGCGGATCATTTTCATTTGAAGGGAAAGATTACAGGTATCACGGAAAAACTGTTTCGGCGGAAACAAAACCATCACGCAGCAAGATCACTAAAACTGCTATGCTTTTTTTACATGCTCCTTATTTATGGGGAGGAAAAAGTGAATATGGTATTGACTGCAGCGGATTTACGCAAACTGTATTTAAGGTTAACGGAATTAAATTACCGCGCGATGCTTATCAGCAGGCAGAAAAAGGCAGCACGTTGAATTTTGTTGAAGAAAGTAAACCAGGAGATCTCGCCTTTTTTGACAATGAAAAAGGAAAAATTACTCATGTAGGAATTCTGATCGATCCAAAAACAATTATTCACGCGAGTGGATTTGTACGCATTGACAAATTTGATCTGAAAGGAATTTTTAATGAGGAGAAAAAAGAATATTCACATTCGTTGCGCCTGATCAAACGAATAAGCTTTGACCTTTAACCACCGGCTTTTTTCGCTTTATATCCCGCGTCGGTCAGCAATTTTAAAACTTTATCTCTGTTATCTCCCTGTACAAGTATCTCTCCGTCTTTAACACTTCCTCCCGTACCGCATTTCTGTTTTAGTGTTTTGCCCAGCGTTTCGAGATCCTGTTCTGTGCCTATAAATCCTGTAATACAGGTCATGGCCTTGTTACCACCTAAACGCACAAGGTAGATCTTAAGATTCTGCTGTTGCGGTGGCAGGGTGCCTCCATCATTCTTTTCTTCAGCTTTAAAATGGAAATCGGGGTTGGTGCTATAAATAACATCCATCCGGTTTTTATTCTTCTTCTTGTCTTTCATGCCTGAATTTTTTGTTAGGGGATGTCAGAACCAGCGCAATAATTATTACACTAAGCAATCCAATTATAAAATAAAAAATCCTAAAAGAACTTTCTTCTTTCTCTTTCTTCACTTCCGGTAAAACAACCGGCGCAACAGATTCTTTCGTGTCTGCAACCTGTTCCAATGTGCGCAGACAACCGTATGCTTTCTCAAAATTACCGCTAGCTGAATAAAGGTCGGCCAATTCCGATAACGCATTTCTGCGCGCTGAAGCGTAATTAAACTGTTTCGCGATCATATCAGCCTGTGTCATCCATTTTATCGCGTCAGCATAATTTTTCATTGCAGAAAAAACCATTCCTATATTAAAATAACTGTCAGCAATTTCAGCCTTGTTATCCATCATCTGTCTCAGCTTATAAGTTTCAAAATAGTAATTCAGCGCTTCATTAAACTTTCCCGCTTCTTCATAAATAAGGCCGATATTATTATTGCACATCGCGCGGGCTTCGTAGTCATTTAAATTTTCAGCCAGCTCCAGGGCTTTGTTGAGATTTTCCAACGCAGCGGAATCCTGTTTCCTGTTGTGACAAACAATGCCAAGATTACAAAGGCAATTCAATATTTGCTTACTGTCGTTAAACCTTGAAAAAATCCCGAGCGCAGCCAGGTGATATTTCTCTGATTCATCATAATTCGCCAGGTCTGAATAAACATTACCCAAATTGGTATAGCTGTGCGCTATTTCAAAATTATCATTCATTGCCAACCTTAGTTTCAACGCTTCATGATGATAGTAACGGGCGATTTCAAAATTCTGCTGACGATAATAAATTACACCAAACAAATTATAAGCTCGGGCAATAAATTTGTTATTCGAAATATGTTCTGCACATTCCAGCATTTGTTTTGCGAACTCAAGAGCAAGCAAAGGTTTTGTGGCGCGAATGGAAAAACCCTGGTTGTATAAAGCGGAAGCCTTAACAGTATCGTCAGCCAAAAGTGATAATTGCTCCAACTTATCTTCTGACGAAAAATTCTGCGCAGAAGAAAAGCGGAAAACCAACAGAAGAACTGCAAGCGTACAAAGTCGTTTTAAAAAAAACTCCATTTTGTTTGAGACCCAAAGGTAGAATTAATATTTTTAGGGGGAAATAGGTAGTTAACTAAAAGGATTTTTTTTGGAAACAAAATATCAGGCGCTTGAATAACCGGAAAATGAGCACTTAATTATTGGATTCAAAAAAATTCCAAATCAAATAATTGTTTAAAAACAGATATATGCTTCATTACACATTTTCTTCGATGCATCCTTCATCGCATTATATTGATATTGAATTACTGATAAGTGACTGCAAAGGAATGGAGGTTGAATTGCAGTTGCCTTCGTGGAGACCTGGGCGCTATGAATTGGGCAACTTTGCGAAAAATGTAAAAAAGTTTACCCCAATGGATGTGCAGGGAAACATCCTTCCTTTTTATAAGAAAACAAAAGATCTGTGGGTTGTGAAAAGTTCAGGAGCTTCAATGATAAAAGTGACTTACTCTTATTTCGCCGCGGAGATAAACGCGGGTTCTACTTTTGTTGATGACACGCAGATGTACGTTAATCCCGTTAATTGTTGCATGTATGTGCCGGGACGAATGGACGAACAGCATATTGTATTGTTGAATCTTCCGGCTACTTACAGGGTCGCAACTTCTCTCCGTAAAGAGAAAGAGTTTGAGCTGCACGCAAAAGATTTTCATGAGCTGGCAGATTCGCCTTTTATCGCAAGTGCCTCGTTAAAAACGATCTCTTTTTTCGTAAAGGATCTGCCTGTTCATGTACATATTCAGGGTGCTTGCCATCCGGATGAAAAAAAGATCGTCAATGATTTTCAAAAGTTCATAGAAAAATCACTTAATTTTTTTGGCGACGCGCCGGTTAATGAATACCATTTTTTATTTCAGGTTTTGCCTCATAAATTTTATCACGGCGTTGAACATTTGAAATCCACCGTTATCGCTATCGGTCCTTCGTATCATTTCATGCATGGAAAAACGTATGAAGATGTTCTTGGAGTTTCCTGCCACGAGTTTTTTCATTTGTGGAACGTAAAGACCATCCGTCCAACGGAAATGCATCCATACAATTACACTAAAGAAAATTACGCGCGTACCGGTTTTGTGTATGAAGGCTTTACAACGTATTACGGTGACTTATTGTTGCTGCAGTCAAAAGTTTTTACAGAAGAGCAATATTATATTACACTTGAAGAGAGATTAAACAAACACTTCCATAACTGGGGACGCTATAACTTAAGCCTTGCAGATTCTTCTTTCGACAACTGGCTTGATGGTTATGTTCCCGGCGCTCCCTATAGAAAAGTTTCCATTTACGACGAAGGAAACCTTGTAGCCTTTATGCTTGATGTAATGATAATGCAAAATACCAAAGGAAGAAAATCACTACAGGAAGTAATGCTACTTTTATATAAAGATTACGGTCTTAAGGGAAAAGGATATTCAGAGAATGATATTATTGCCATTATAAATGAAATAGCGGAAACAGATCTCACTTCAATCTTTACTAAATATATATACGGTACAGACGATTACGAACCTGAACTTGACAAGTGTTTTGATTTACTTGGCCTGAAACTCGAGAAGCATTATACTGGCCAGTATTATGAAACATACCTGGGTTTTAAGGCGGCAGATCATGGCAATTATAAAAAAGTTTCCATGATTGTTCCGGATTCTCCGGCGTGGCACGCGGGCTTGTCTGTGAACGATGAAATTATTGGCGTAAACAATTACTATCTTAAACACGATCTTGGTGATTGGCTCAACTTTATTTCTCACGACAGCAAAAAAGTAAAGCTGCTTGCAGTTGACGGAACACGAATAAAAGAACTGCACCTTTCTTTTACAACGGAAGAAAAATTCCTTCCCCACTACAAGATCAAACGTCAGGACTTCGTGAATAATGAAAAAGCGATCATTTTTAAAAAATGGATGGGACAATAATACGTTTTGTTGAATAAGGCTGGTTTTTTGTTTAAAAATTGAGGCCGGGATACATTTATATTCCATATAAAAATTGTTTTTTTGAATAGTCATTAATCCGTATAAAAATTACAGTTAAATGGAACAAACAAATTATTCTACTCCTGAGGAACTTTCAAACAAACCCGCCAGGCCTCCGTTTCTGAATACGCTTTGTATTCTGAGTTTTATTATGGGTGGATTAATGGTCTTAACAGGAATCTGGGGAGTGATCAGCAGCTTTATGCCCTATTCTGTCAGTGAACTGGAAAGTATTGAGCGAATGAAGGAATTAGGAATGGACCCGGCAGCCTTCGAAAAAAATCCTGTTGGCCAAATCATCAGTCTCCTCTTCCAGGTTGTTTCTCTTTTTGGTGTGGTCATGATGTGGAAACTCAGGAAAACCGGTTTTTACTTATATATTCTGGGTGAAATAGCTCCTTACATTTACACTATTGCAATGGGTAAAAGCATAACTGCCATGATGGGAAGCATGGGCAGCATGTTCAGTACAGTCGTTTATGTTGCACTGGCAATTGTAATTCTGATAGATGTAGCATTCATCATCATGTATGCCCTCAACTTAAAACATATGCGATAAGTAATTTGTCGTAGTAAAGAAAAAAAATCGAATGATTTAGTTAATAATTTCACAAACATAAAAACAGGAAATAATGAATTCAGCCTTTGGCAGCTTTGGAATAATAATAGTAATCGTGATCGTCGTGGCGATCTTTTTAATTCCGCAAATTTTTTATTTACTCACGCTACACAGGACGCTGGATTTGTGCGCGCCTCATAATCGTAAAATACCGCCAGGACAAGTCTGGCTTATCTTAATCCCATTGTTTGGCATTGTATGGCATTTCCTGGTAGTCGGTTATGTGGCCGATTCACTCGCAGCTGAATTTCAGCAACGCAACATACACGCGGACGAAAACAGGCCTGGATACAATATTGGAAGAACCTTTCTGATTCTTCAAATATGCGGCATTGTTCCTTTCCTCGGAATCCTAAGTTCTGTTGCAGGTCTAGTTTGCTGGATTATTTATTGGGTGAAAATCGCGGGTTATAAAACGATGCTGGAAAATTCCAATGCAGGTTACGGAATTGCTCCTCCCCGCATTTAATTTGAAATAATTTAAAAAAACGCTGTCCTATGAAGTGACAGCGTTTTTTTATTTAATAATACCGCAATTTATTAAACCATCATAATAATGAATTCCGGTTATAAAGGCTCTGGCTGGCTTCTTTTTTGCTTATCACT
>CBIHPU010000115.1:0-8776 GCA_966211935.1 uncultured bacterium
AACAACCGGTTCTTCAACCCAAATAAATGGATTGGTTAGTCCTTCAACTAATGCAATGCCTTATTATTCTTATGTAGAGGAAGATAAAAAGAAAGAAAGCAAGAGTAATATGGATAAAGATGTGCAGCAGCAGCAGATCCAGACAAAGTCTGCAGATAATTCCACTGTTGTCAATAATAACGCTAATGGCGCGGCTGATGAATCGATAACAGACAGCACTGCTGGTTTTCATAATGCATTTGCAAAGAATAATAAGGGCAAGAAAAAATCAGAATCTGAAAAGCAAACATATAAGCAACAAAAATCTGCTATTCAGCAACCAACACAGTCTTATTCAGGTGATGAAATTGCGTTGAACAAGGAAAGTGAAACACCTGCCGCGGTAACATTAGAGGAAATTGAATTGGCGAGCCCCGGAGTAAAGCGTGAAGAAGCGGATGATTATAACAAACCAGGTTCTGCAATTATTTCTTTGCCTGAATATCCTGGCGGCGTTGAAGCCATGCAGAAGTTTTTCAGAGATAAAATAAACAAACCTGCCAATGCAAAGGGACAGGTTGTTGCAAGTTTTACGGTGAACAAAGACGGAAGTATTTCCAACGCCAGAATTGTTACTCCTATTTCAGGCTGTGATGCATGCAGCGCAGAAGTTTTACGTGTCATAAAATTAATGCCGGTATGGAAGCCTGCTTCTTCAGCAGGTAAGCCGATAAACATCACCTATAATCTTCCGGTACGATTTTAATCAGCTGATTTCGCTCAGTTAAAACCGGTGAATGCCGGTTTTTTTATTTTCAATGGTTCCTGTTTTGCTTTTTCTCTTTCGTCTGTTTAGGCAGAATAAAAACGTGGAGTCATGCAGAAGAAAGCGGCAATGATTGTTTCAATATTAATTGTCACAATTTCGGGTATATCCCAAACATTCAATACAACCTGGTATTTCGGAACAAATGCGGGTATAGAATTCAAAAACGGAAAGGCAAGAGCGGTTAGCAATCCCTCCATGCATGCTGTTGAAGGCACATCGGTAATGTGTGATTCAACAGGAAGAGTTTTGTTTTACACTGACGGTGATACCGTGTGGAACCGAATGCATGTTCCGATGATTAATGGAACCGGATTGATGGGATACTGGTCTTCTACACAAGCTGCCGTTATTGTTCCCGTGCCCGGAATAGCTGACAGATATTATGTGTTTACCACAGATGCGTCAGAGCAGTCCGGAAAAAATGGTATTCGTTATCATATCGTGGATATGAAAAAAGGAAATGGTTTAGGGGAGTTGATCACAAAAAATATTTTGCTTCGTGCGCCATGTTCTGAAAAATTAATTGCAGTCCGTCACCGCAACAACAAAAGTATCTGGATAATCAATCACGCTTACTCAGGTAATACGTTTTATGTGTGGGAGATTGTTGATGGAGGAAAGATTGTTGGACCTAAACAGTATAATACAGGCGCGTGGTTTATTTCATCCAACGTTGCGGGGCAACTGAAAATTTCTTCAGATAACTCCCTAATCGGAATGGCAATTTACGCTTCATCAAAATCAGCGGTGCAATTATTCAGGTTCAATAATGCAACAGGCGAGATCTCATCCTGTATTGATTTGAATTTGCCATCGTATGAATCATATGCATACGGTTTTGAATTTTCTCCTTCCGGAAAAAAAGTTTTCTGTTCTACAAGTTATGGTCATAAGCTGTACAGTTTTGATGTTTCATCGTGGGATAAAAACAAAATTGCTTCATCAGTAAAAGAAGTTGGTGTGAGCGCGTCCTCTTATACCTGGGCGCTTCAATTGGGGCCGGACGGAAAAATATATGTTGCACATGATCATTATCCCACCGCCGATAAATATTTAGGAGTAATTGAAGATCCGGATGGAAATTGTATTTATCGCGACAAAGGTTTTTTTCTCGATAAAGGAGGATGTTTACTTGGTCTTCCCAATAATTTCAATCCTTTGGTAAAACAGATCGAAATTAATCACCTTCCCGAACAGGTTGAACAAACTGCCTGCACGAAATCGATTGTTGAGGAAGATGATAAATAAGATGAAAGACTACCAATAATTCTTCATCATTTCTTCCACCCACTTAGGTTGCCTGATTTCTTCTTTCGGCATAAACTCTTTCATTACCGGTTTAATATCCAGTACAGGAGTCCCGTCAATTGCGTCAAGGCCCAGTACTGTAAGTAATTTGTTGTTTTTTTCTTCAAGTTTTACAATAGTTAGTCCTAGACGGTTAGGACGCTCTTTTTTTCTCTGCGCAAAAATTCCTGTCTTTGGCCATTTTCCGTTATCGCGCGGGTTAGAACTGGAAAGTACAATGTCTTCTGTCTTCACTTTATGAAACAGATAAATTATCTCCAAATGAGAAAAATCTTCAATTCCATCCAGCACACTTTCAGGTAATTCATCTATGATCTGTATCTCACTTGTAATTTTACCCCAGAAGTCATCTTCAATCGACTTACGTAGATTTTTTACAAAGCCAATAGGTTTTACAGTGTATTCCATTTGAATTGTTTTTTAATTATTGAACTGGAAGTGTTTTTGATTTTACCGCAGCGATATTGAACCATCCAATTGCTTTTGGAGCATTGCCAGACGGAAGTATGTTTGTCCGTATATTTTCCGGGGTAGTAGCAAATAATCCCGCGCTGCTGTTGGTCATTTGTTTCTGCGCCTGCAGGAAAAATTCATAACACGCTTTGTTTATCGAATGAATTTCAACTGTACAGATGTCAGGCTGTCCATTCGCATTGGAGAGATCGAACGCGTCATCTGCAGGAGTCACAGCAAAAAAAGCGTTGGGTGGAATAAATGCCAGTCCGTCAGTACCATCGCCACCCGCGTCTTCCACAACGTTTATATTGGATGGAGCATTAAAATAATTTCCGTTCTTGTATGTCTTTATCCAGTAAAAATCTTTTCCGCCTGCCTGATCAAATGCGTAGATGTAAGGAAAATATCCATCACCAAAACCCTGTCCGCTTCCGTCTTCAAAGATGATGGTATCAACCTGCGTTGTACGGTTCATTCTTGAAACGCAATAATAATTATATCCGTTCCAGTTTATATCTAATCTGTAATCATGGCCAATCATTGCGAATGAATCCGCAGCAACGGGACTGAAAGTATAATCTCCACTTCCAAGATCGTTAAACGTGAATGTTTTATTCGCGGTAAGATCTGTCAGTACAACGCTTGCACCGGTTATTGCCGGCGCGTTGACGTTACTGAAATATGGTGCAGTGGTTGTAAGACGTACTTTCTGCGTTTCAGGTTTGTCGTTTACAAAGGCGTCAACAACAAGCATTGTTTCTCCATCTGGCAGCGCCACATCAATCGGATCTTCGCAGCTTGAGAAAAAGAAAACAGTAGAAACAATTGCAAAGACATTTTTTAGATTCGTTTTACTAATGTGACGTTTGACGTTGTTTAATAGATTCATAATGCTGGGGTCAATATTTTTTATTTATTAAAACTGAAAATTATAGGTTACGGCAGGAATTATTGATCCGATTACAGAGTACCTGATGGCACTGGTTTTGGTCGGATCAGTTTTATCTGCCTTAAAATAGATTGCGAACGCGTTTCTTCTGTTATATGCATTATACACGGCAAAAACCCAATTGCTCTGCCATCTTCTGTTCTCATTCTTTTTAGGATAAAAAATTGCAGAAAGATCAAGCCTGTGATAAGGTGTGATGCGATAATTATTTCTTGATTCAGTGGTATTATATGGGATAGTGTAGCCCTGCAGCTCAACTTTGCTTGTTGGAAAAGTTGCAGGCGTTCCGCTGTAAAACACAAAGTTGGCGGAAAAGTTCCATCGTTTGTTCGGCTCGTAAGTGAGTACCGTATTCACATTGTGTGTGCGATCAATTTTTGCGGGGAACCATTCGTTGTTACTAATGCCAGTCACTTTTCTTTCCGTACGTGCTATTGTGTAGCTGATCCATCCTGTAATTTTTCCTGTTCTCTTTTTAATATAGATTTCCGCGCCATAAGCCCTTCCTTTTCCCTGCAGCAATTCCGCTTCCAGATGTTTGTTCAGAAAAAGCTGCGCGTTGTCAATGTAATCCAGTTGGTTCTGCATGTCTTTGTAATATACTTCCAACGAAGTTTCGTAAACATTGTCTTTAAAGTTTCTGAAATATCCCAGCGCCAGTTGATCGGCCAGTTGCGGCATTATGTTGTTCGTGCTAGGCGTCCAGATATCGAGTGGGGTGGAAGCAGCTGTGTTTGAAACAAGATGAATATACTGTGCCGTCCTGTTATATCCCATCTTTACCGAACTCGCGTCATTTATTTCATATTTGAATGAAACGCGTGGCTCAGGATTTACAAAGTATTTTATCGTTTCAAAATTCTCATAATATTCTTCCCTTATCAAACGTTTTCTGTAATTAGCTGCGGTATCCGCGTAAGTGTATGCATAGCCTTTACCCATATGCTGGAACGCTGAAACACGAATACCATACTGAACATGAAAGCGGGCGCTTATTTTTTGTTCGTTGTCAATGTAAATTCCATGTTCAAGCGCGTAACGGCTGTCAAGACTGATGTCTGTTGTTGATCCGCCGCTGGCTGTTATTGTAGCATTTCCCGGACGGAAATCGAACAGAATTGTCTGCGCTCCGAATCTCACTTTGTTTTTATTATTCGGATACCAGGTGAAATCCAGTTTAGGAGAATAGTTGATGATGTTGGAAGTCCAGTCAAACGACTGATCGTTACTTTCATCTTTAAATCCCAGCACGTAATTGTAATTACTATAAAAGAGGGTAAGGTTCATGAACAGTTTTTCTCCGAAAATATGATTCCACCTTAATGTTGATGTTGCATTTCCCCAATTGAATTTAAATCCTGCGCCAAATACATCTCTCCCAAAATATCCGCTTACAAAAAGAAAATTCTTGTTGTTTATCCTGTAGTTGAATTTTGCTGTGACATCATAAAAATTGAATTTGGCTTTTTTCAGGTCGCCTTTTAAAAAAGGTTTCGCCAAAACGTCAATGTAACTTCTCCTTATCGCAAGAATGAATGAAGAAGTATCTTTTTTAATTGGCGCCTCAATGGAGAGTCTGCTGAAAATACTTCCTATGCCGCCGTTCATCTGGAATTTTTTGCTGTTTCCTTCTTTCATCCGGATATCCAGTATTGATGAGAGTCTGCCTCCATATTCAGCCGGTATTCCCCCTTTTATCAGTTTTACATCTTTCACCGCATCCGGATTAAACACCGAGAAAAATCCGAATAGATGAGACGAATTATATACAGGCGCTTCATCCAGTAAAACCAGGTTCTGGTCAATATTTCCACCCCGAACGTTAAAGCCACTCGATCCTTCACCAACTGTAGTTACTCCGGGCAACATTTGAATGCTCCGCACAACATCAACTTCACCAAAAAGTGCCGGCATTTTCTGAATGGTTTTGATGTCGAGGTGTGCAACGCTCATCTCCATAGATTTTACGTTCTGATCCGCTCTCTCATCGGTTACTGTTACCTCCTGTAACTGTAGTCCTTTATCTTCTGAAAGCTCAATGTCTATGCTTTGATTTTTGGTGAGATCTATTTCTTTTACATAATTGACGTAACCAATAAACGCGCAGACAATTTTGTGTTTCCCTTTCGGTAAAGTGAGGGAAAAGAACCCGTACTCATTTGAAATAACGGCGTTGTTCGTTCCTTCTTCATAAATGGCGGCGCCGGCAATTGATTCTCCGTTCCTGCCATCTTTAATGTAACCGCTGATGGTGAAGTTTTGTCCGCAGAGCGCGCCGGTGATGAGTATAAATGCAATTAGAAATTTAAAAGACATAACAGCTAAATAATTTTCGCGGCGAAATTACATAAACATTGCTTTTAAAAACTTACCGTTCATCCTGTAATCGGCGATCGTACAGGAAGTGCAGGCGAATGGAAATTGCGCGGCGGACACACAAGAAGAATTTGTACTTTTGGGAGCGAAAATTAAAAAGCAGTTAATGTCAAAGGCATTCGTCAAATCAGTGCGATGATGCCGAATAACTGACGGCAGACAGAAACAGTAAGGAAATGAAACCATCAATACCAAAAGGAACGCGCGATTTCGGTCCGCTTGAAATGAGCAGGAGGAACTATATTTTTTCTGTAATTAAAAAATATTTTCATCTATATGGATTTGAGCAGATCGAAACTCCGGCAATGGAGAATATTTCAACTTTGATGGGGAAGTATGGTGAAGAGGGGGATAAGCTGATCTTTAAAATTTTAAACTCAGGCTTAAATGAAGCGCGTGATAAGGAAAAGTTATTGGAGGAATTTAATACCATGCTTCAATCACCACGAACTTCGGAGAAGGTTTCAGAAAAAGCGTTGCGTTATGATCTTACTGTTCCGTTTGCCCGATATGTTGTGCAGCATCAGAGTGAACTAACTTTTCCGTTCAAACGTTTTCAGATTCAACCTGTGTGGCGTGCAGACAAACCGCAGAAGGGAAGATACCGCGAGTTTTACCAATGTGATGCTGATATTGTTGGAAGCGATTCGCTGCTGAATGAGATAGAGTTGATCTTTATGATGCAGGATGTTTATAATGAGCTTCGCATTCCTGTCACAATTAAAATGAACAACCGAAAAGTGCTGAGTGGAATAGCGGAAGTGATCGGCGAAAAAGAAAAGATAGTTGATATTACTGTTGCTATCGATAAACTTGATAAGATCGGACGTGATAAGGTAATTGAAGAACTGAAAGAAAAAGGAATCTCGGAGCAATCGATAACGAAATTGCAGCCACTGTTCGATATTACAGGCGATAACATTGAGCGGTTGAAAGGCCTTGAAAAATATCTGTCTTCTTCTGAGATCGGAAAAAAGGGAATTGAAGAGATCAGGTTTATAATTGATCAGGTGAACATGAAGCCGGAAGATTTGTGTGTGTTTGAAATAGATATTACGCTTGCGCGTGGATTAAGCTATTATACAGGAAGCATATTTGAAGTAAAAACGCGAACCGGAGAATTCAAGAGCAGTATTTTAGGTGGCGGAAGATATGACGATCTCACCGGAATATTTGGATTGCCGAATGTTTCAGGCGTTGGAATTTCATTTGGTATTGATCGTACTTATGACGTGATGCTGGAATTAAATCTTTTCGAAACAGGAAAACTAAATGTGCAGAAAACAAAATTGTTATTTGCGAATTTTGGAAAAGCCGAGGAAATTAAATGCCTGGAGCTCGCGCGACAGATAAGAGCGAATGGAATTTCCTGCGAAATTTATCCCTCCCAGACTAAAAAAATGCAAAAGCAGTTTGAATACGCGGAGAAAAAAGGAATTCAGTTCATGTGTTTTGTTGGAAGCGAAGAAATTAAAACCGGAATTTATCCGCTGAAAAATATTGTGAGTGGTGAACAGGAAAAATTGACGCTGGAAGAGATAATGAAGAAAGTCGGGGAGTCGTAGAGTCATAGAATTGTAGTGTTTGCGGGCCTTAAAAATTATTTCTTTCCATCCACAAGTTCGATCAGGTCCTCTTCCTTCAGGTATTTATTGGCCAGGGCCTGCAATTCTTCCGCGGTTGTACTTTTTACGGCGTTGAAATAGTTGTCGTAATAATCATATCCCAAACCAAATTCCCAGATTCCTTTAAATTTATCTGCTAACGCGAAGGGACCATCAACGCTTCTCAGAAAAATTCCGAGAATGTAATTTTTTACAAGTTCCAGTTCCGATGCTGGAATTGGTTCCTCTCTTAATCTCCGTATCTCATGATAAATTTCATTCAACGCGCTTTGCGTTACATCAGCTCCAACTTCAGTAGAAATAAAAAATGATCCGCCGCGCACCAATGGCGATAATCCCGAACCAATTCCGTAGGTGTAACCTTTATCCTCGCGAATATTCGACATTAAACGCGAACCGAAGTAACCGCCCAGCGCGGTGTTCAGCACCTGGAACTTAAAATAATCCGGATGGCCCTTAGTAAACATCGGACGACCGATCCTTATTGCGCTTTGTATCGCGTCTTCCCTATAAATGAAATGTTTTTTCTCGCTGCTGGATGAAGCCGCAATGTTCTCGCGCTTCGCTTCTACCTGTTCTCCCCATTGGAGCGCACCAAAATGTTTATTCAGGATCTCAAGATAATTTGATGGCAGTTTTCCTGAAATAATGATTGCGCAGTTTTTTGAATTGTAATGATTTTTAAAATACGATACCAGGTCATCCCGTTTAATGGTATCAAAGTCTTCAATTTTTACATCGCGTCCATAAGGATGTTTTTCTCCGTAAATAAGTTCGGCGAACTTTCTTCTGGCAAGTACCGCGACTTTTTTAGAGTTGACCAGGTATTTCTGTTTTTTGTTGGCGATGTAGATCTCAAATTCGTGACCGGGAAAATTCGCGTTCTTGATAACGTCTTCAACAAATGGAATGCAGCTTGTAAGATGTTTATTCAGTGAATAAAGGGATATGCCCGCGTCATCCTGGTTGACTCCGGTTTCATAATACGACCCGAAAAAATCGAGGTTCTCTGAAATTTCTTCCGAAGAATAATTCACCGTACCATTCTCCAGCATGTTGTTGGTAGATGCAGCAATAAGCGGCGCGGTCTGGTAATACATCCCCGCTTTGAAAATGAATTCGATCTTCACCACCTCCTGGCTTCCTCTGTCAATTGAATAAACACGTAATCCTATATCAAGTATTTTTTCCTTAGCTTTAAAAATATCTATTTTATCGATCTTCCTTAAATCAGGCGCCTATGTTATTTAAAGA
>CBIHPU010000116.1:0-8760 GCA_966211935.1 uncultured bacterium
GTTAACACCCGGTGTTTAATAAAATTTAGCAATTTAAATATCGATAACCTGCTCGGAATATTCATCCTGCTTCAACAACGAAACGACTCTTACCTGGTTAGCGTGCCCTTCAAGCTTATAAGTAATAACATACTCTTCATTTCCCTGCAGCGTTGCCATATATTTTCCATTATCGGAATTGGAATGCAGCATGTGATAATGTTTACCGGAAGAACTCACTTTAATATCCACCTCAGCTTTAACAGGAGCTTTATTTAAGGTTATCGTTCCCTTAACCAGTGCAAGGTTTGCTTTCATACCTTCAATACCCGGTTCCACAACAAAAATATCCTGCAGACCTTTTCCGCCTTCTTTACCGGAAGCATAATATCCTCTTTTTCCATCGGTGGAAAGCACGTAGTAAATGTCATCATCCGGCGTATTGATAGGATATCCCAGGTTCTCGGGAGTTGACCACGATGAATCTGCTGTCAACACGGACTTAAAAATATCATACCCGCCCATGCTGTTATATCCTTTAGAAGAGAAGATCATTGTTCGACCATCGGGGTGAATGAAAGGTGCATCATCATCAAACGGCGTATTTATTTTATCGCCAAGATTTTTTGCGGCGCCCCAGTTCCCACTTTCATCCATAAAAGACATGTACAGATCCTTTCCACCAAAACCACCCGGACGTTCACTCGAAAAAATCACCATTTTCTCATCCGGAAAAAGCGTGATGCTTCCCTCCCACGCGGAAGTATTGATATCGCCATAGATCTGTTCAGGCGCTGACCATTCGTGACCACTTAAGTGACTCACGTAAATATCTCCTCCATTTGTTCTGTCATCCCTGAAAATAAAAAGTGTTTGTCCATCATGCGACAAACAGATTGCCGCGTCGTTCTCATTAGTGTTAATGGGCACAATAGGCGTTGGTTCCTGCCACACACCATCTTTTTTTACACTCATAAAAACGTCTTCATAAGGAATACCGTATTCGTCAGGCTCGTTATAGGCATTCTGCAAACCTCCAAAACTCCGTTCTCCTCTGTAAGTAAAGATCATTACCGACTCATCCGCGTTCAGTACCGGAACATATTCGGAGTTGTATGTATTAACTGGCTCTTCAACGGCTGTTATCTTTGCCGTTTTCGGGTTGGCTACAAGTTTTTTTGCATTCTCAATATAGTTTCTGAGCAAAGGAATTTCTTTTTTAACTGAAGGTTCAGGCTTTGAATATTTTTTTTCGAATAGCGCAAGCATCTCCAGCGCTTCGTCAAACTTGTAATTATAATGTGCGGCTTTTGCAAGATAAAATTCAATATTATGCACCTTCTTGCTTTTAACATACACTTCGTGCAATAGCTGGTAGGATTTTGCATGCCAGTCGCTGCGATACAATCCGCAAACCGCGCTAACATATTTCAGAAAATTTTCTTCCGGATGATTTTTTTGCAATTTTTCAAAAATAGGCAGGGCCATATTCGTGAGGCCTTCATCGTAAAATGCCTGGGCGCGGTTCATGGAATCCTGTTCGGATTTTCTCCATTTCTTAGTATTCATTTTTTCCTGGGCAGAAATGAACGCTGCAGAAAAAATCAGGAAGGAAACAAGCAGAAGTACCTTTGATTTCATGTGGGGGTCAACTTAAGTAGATCAAAGATAAAAAAACCGGGAAATCAATCTACTGTTTTATGAACCGGAAAAATTTAACATCATTCCTGCTTTGTATGGCAAGAATATAAAGCCCTGAAGGCAGAAATGCGACATCAATGACCAGCAGCTTGGCATCTGCAGGCCTGTGTTCACACAGCAAGGTTTCACCATTGATACTGGTTACTGATATTTGACTTACTTCTCCTTGCTGATCGTTGTGATTCGATATATATATTTTATCTGTAACGGGATTAGGGAAAATCGAAACGATATTATTCTCTTTTGAGTAAATACCGACAAGTGTGTCACTGGAAAAATAAGTATCCTGCTTATAACCTTGTAGCAGGATGGAATCGGTCAGATACAATACCGCATCGCCATTCAAATCATTAAAACTCTTTGATGATCCTGCAATCAGATAATCATTTCTTTTGGTGAGGATACTTTCATAACCAAAATCGTCTTCAGCCTTACCAAAAGTGCAACTGTACAGAGACCAATATCCAATTCCAGCCTGGTCGGTAATAAAATTCCATACATCTTTTTTTCCTCCGCCTAAAGGCGTTTCTCCCATACACCATATTTCTGCGTTAGGGGTTTCGGCTAAAGACCTGCCTAAAAGATTCGATGAAGTAATGCCAAAATTCTGATACCAAAGCTGGGTACCATATCTATCCGTTTTTAATAAATACAATTGAGACGACTGAGGATCGAAGCTGTAACTGTAACCTATACCGACAAATCCACTGTCAATGGAATGTCTGATTACATCAACAAATTCATCATCCATGGCGCCGCCAAAAGTTTTTGTATAAACTGTATCTCCGTCTGCCAAATTAATATTCAATATCCATGCATCTTTCATTCCTGCACCATAAGAATCAGTATACCCGCAAACAATAAAAGATGTATCATATATTGGCGTTAGGTTGCTGGCTTTTTCTTTCCCCGTGCCTCCGTAATTTTTCTCCCAAAGCAAATTTCCATTCTTGTCGGTCCGAACAATATAAACGTCACTCGACAGATTTCCAAAGCTGTAGGTCTCACCGCAAAAAACAAAACCACTGTCAGGAGCAAGTGAAACTGCATAGGCGAAGTCCCAATCACTTCCACCAAAATTCTTTTGCCACTCAACAAAACCCGAAGAATCTGTTTTGATCAGCATGGCATCGTAATCACCGCCGGCTGTGTTATTCGTAAATCCCGCAATAATAAATCCACTATCAAAAGTCTGTTCAATTGAATATCCGTTTTCAATTCCCGGGCTGCCAATACTTCTCGACCATAGTGTATTTCCTTTCCAATCTGTTTTTACGAGGTAAACATCAGAATTTCCGTTGGAGAAACTTGAAGAGGTGCCGACAGCTACATAACCGCTATCTCTCGCGTCGTTACACACGTCCCTGAATTCATCAACACCATTATTCCCGAACAGGAAAAAATAAGTTGTATCCGGATGCGGAAATTGCGCGAAAACATTTCCCGTCACAATAAAAAGCGTAAGCAGCAAAATCAGTTTTTTCATTTGAATTTTTTGCTAATTGTAAGATAAACGCTTTGACCCAATGTCTTGTCCGGCATTACAAATCCCTGGATAGCATTTGAACCGGCTTTAAAATAAAACTGGTCCTTTACATTGAACTCTGCATATATACCGCCACTGAATTTGCCATAACCTCCATACGATACCAATCCTCCAAGCGAGAAATTTTTATTGATAGCAAAACGATTATCGATGAAAAAAAACGGTTTGTAATTACCATTGAAAATATTCCTCACACCAACCCGAAAACTATATCTCTTTGTAAAATCAACCTGGTGAACCAATATGAAATTCATTGGCAGGTTTGTATTAACCGAAGCTGTTTTCAGTTCGGTAGAATTATTTAAAATACTGTCTCTGCTTATCGCGTTCAGCGTTGAGTCACCCAATTCAAGCAGGTTATCGATATTAAACCCTGAAAAAGTAAAAAGGGAATCTACTGTGTACTGCATTGTTTTTGCGCTCCACTTAATAAATCCAAGATTATTTACCGTAATAATGAATTTACTTGGACCCAATTTAGATTTGTAAGGAGTTTCAACATAAAGATCGGCGCTGAGCCCAATGCCATTAAAAGCGCCCAATGAATTTTTTGAGGTGTCACTCATTGTAAATGAAAAATTCGCATTGTAATCAAGCTGCGTCGCGTCAATAGCGGTGTAGAGATAATTTGTGTCAATGGTTCTGTACTGGATGAGACTCTGCCCGTTCAGAACAGATAAGGCGCCGCCAATTTTTCCAACTGAATCAACATCTCTCCATACAAAACCAAATTTTAATTCCTGGAAACTTGTATAGTTGAGTGTAGTATTATAAATATCGGCGCGTTTTCCCTTATACATTTCATTGCCGTAAAAAATGAGATTAAAAAAATCGCGTGTGAAGGAAGAGTTCATGATCTCCTGGTGTTTCGCTCCAACAAACCACGAAAAGCGTGCGGAATCTTTAAGTGTAAAAAAACCATTCACACCAAAGCTTGCAATGCCTCCGGCGTAATTATTATTCAGCATTCTGTCCGAAACACCTTGCTTCATATTGCTGTCAATGTATCCTCCAAAATAAAAACGCTGCAAAAATCTATTGGTAATACAATTGGAATTGAATTCAACGTCCGCGTACGCAGAAACATGCTCGCGATAATCAGAATACTTCAAAAATTCAGAATTGAACTGAGAAAATACCTGAGAGGAAATGAAAAATAAAACAAACAGTAAACTCTGTTTCATAAACGATTGATTATTCCTGTTTGTTTACTGAATAATTAATATCCGCCGTCAGCACAAGATCCATTTTGTAATAGTCATAAATTTTAATCACCTGTGCGCTTGGAATCTGGGATGCAGTATTCAATCTCATTTTAAAAATTATATACTTCGCACCACGCAGCTTGTGGATCTTTTCGTGATCAATTGGAATATATAGTTGACTAAGTGTGGGGGAAGTTACTTTTAATGAAGCATCAACATTGGCGCTTACAACAACAGACGGAATTGAAAACAATGAGTCAGTGATCACATTATTAGCGTCACAAAGATAGGCCTGTAGATCGGCGTCGAAAGGAAAACCATTTGTGGCACGCAGTGTAAGCTGACCATGATTAATATTTTCCGATTCATTCATATCAGAAAAAGAAACTTCAACTGTATCCTGCAAACGCAAGTTGGTAGCAGCAAAAGCGAAAGGAATATCCATCTCAAGATCAGTTCGGAAACCGTATCCATAATACACAAAATCATTGTTACCGGATACATTTCCCAAAGGATTTATCTGTCCGTTCATTGAATAAATAATTTTGTTTGGAAGATTTTCAATAAAAGCTTTTACGTTTGAGTTGGAAGAATTGAGAGGATAGTTCTTTACATTTTCAACAACAGGATTGCTTGAATTTCCTGTATAAGATGCTCGGTTCAGATTGAACGTTGAAAGAACGCCACTGCCGCTTAGCGTTTGACTCGTATTATTAAAACTGTTGTAGGAAGTGAGCAACACATTGGAAACACTCATATCCACACCAAAACCATTGGTAACTTTTAAATTCACATTCGCATCCTGTAACGCGAAATAATCCGCTGACAGATTTTTGAGGAAGTCAAAAGTAATTGTGTCCTGTGTTACCGCAATTGTTTCATTTCCTAAATATCCCTTTGCATAAAGCGGCACAATGTCCATAAAAGTGATCTTCACAACCAAACCCTGTCCTGCACTGATTGTTCCTGCATTTGCGGTGGCAGACATACTTACCACCTGCTGAGTTACAATCGCATTATATTTGTCCGAATTGAGCCCGGTAAAATCAACCTCAAGTCCTGCAACGTCGTAATATTTTACTAAGCTTCCGGGATTCGCGATTGAGCCTCCGGGAATTTCTTCAGCTATTGAAAAGTTACTTCCGCCAAAAACAGATTTCAAAAGATCATAATTAAACACCATCGGATCTGCAACATTATTGGTTGCTTCCAGTTTAATCCTTCCACTTTTAATAATCGCGTAAGTAAGATTAACATTATCCACATCAAAAAAATTCTCTGCCGGAGAAGTGCCAAACAAAGGCTGGGAAGGTCCATAACCCACAGAACCAAATGGGATGGTGTAATTACTTTCGATAGTAGTAGCAGGAATCTGCACCAGTGTATCAACCGCGTAATTAAAAACAGCCGCGTTATAAACTATACGAACCGAAGAATCTGGATCTGAGGTCAGCATTGAATCCGGCAACAAATTTCCAATGGTAAGTGAAGATTTTGCAACCGGCCCGCTGAAATCGGCGTCCCACCAGGGCATTCCGTCTTTTTTGCAGGAAACGAGCAGCGCAAGAAGAGGAAAAGACAGAAGTATTGTTATTTTCCGGGCTTTTAAAAAAGTGTTCATTTAATAAATTGACTTTTGCTTTCTCCTGTTATTTGATACGTTTCGACAGAAATACAAATATAACAATTGAATGGTTACGGTGTCTTGATTTACGAATGGGGAAATTATTATTTTTGCAGGAAGTTTAACAGTATTCTGTGAAATTGAATTTTAGATTTTTTGTCAGTTGGATCGTTGGCGCCATAGTCATGTACGTGGCTTTTTATTTCTGGCATGGAATATTTCTGGATGAACTCAGCCGTATCAATTACTCACGTGGTTTATTTTTCATTTTCGCGGCCCTGTCGTACCTGGTAATTTCGTTTTTACTGTTTCGTATTTATGAAATGAAGGCGCTGAAAAAATATATCAGCAATATGTTCCTGCGCGGCCTTGTGGCAGGCGTTTTACTTGCCGGCGTTGTATTTGTTGTAACCAGGGTAACGGGCGTTGGTATCGGCACCTCAGTAACATTGAAACATCTTTTGCTGGATGTAAGCTGGCAGACCATTGAACAATGTGTTGGCGGTATTATAATGGCACTCGGTCAACTATTTATTTACGATCCTGTTCTGGAGGAAGAAGCCATCCGCAGTAAAGACTGATCAGTAATTATATTTTTCCTTCCACCGGCTTTTCAGAAAGTTCCTCTGTTCATTTTCCCTCGGATTATTTCCCGGCTCATAAAGTTTTTTCCCGCTGATTTCTGAAGGTAGAAATTCCAGGTTGACGAAATTCTGTTCGTATGAATGAGCGTACATATATTCCTTTCCATAGTCAAGATCCTTCATCAGTTTTGTGGGCGCATTTCTCAGATGTAAAGGAACCGGCAGGTTTCCGCTTTTCTGTACCTCAGCAATGGCATCTCCTATTGCCACATAAGAAGCATTGCTCTTAGCTGATGTGGCAAGGTACACGGCACATTGCGACAAAATGATTCTTGATTCGGGCCACCCAATAACGTTTACCGCCTGAAAGCAGTTGTTGGCAATTACAAGCGCGGTGGGATTCGCGTTGCCGATATCTTCAGAAGCAAGTATCAGCATGCGCCGCGCAATGAATAACGGATCCTCACCCCCTTCCGTCATTCGCGCCAACCAGTAAACTGCCGCATTCGGATCACTTCCGCGAAGAGATTTGATAAAGGCGGAAATAATATCGTAATGCTGTTCACCGCCTTTATCATACAAAGCAAGATTTTTCTGGATCAGTTTCTGAACAGTTTCATCGTAAATATCAATTTCATCTTCATCCCACAAAGCGTTCACAACAAGTTCAAGTGCGTTCAGTAATTTTCTTCCGTCACCACCCGATACTCTGATCAAGGCTGAAGTTTCATGAATCGTTATTTTTTTCTGCTTCAATACATCGTCTTTCGTAATTGCAGAATTCAGAAGCTTGATAAGATCTTCTTCTGTAAACGGTTTTAAAACATAAACCTGGCAGCGCGATAATAGAGCCGGAATCACTTCGAACGAAGGATTCTCTGTTGTGGCGCCTATCAAAGTAATTACTCCTTTTTCAACGGCGCCAAGCAATGAGTCCTGCTGCGATTTGCTGAAACGGTGAATCTCATCAATAAACAAAACCGGTTTGTTGGTACCAAAAAATTGTTGACTATTTGCTTTTTCTATCACTTCCCGTATATCTTTTACTCCGCTGTTAATAGCGCTGAGTGTATAGAACGGGCGTTTCAATGAATTCGAAATTATATTGGCAAGCGTTGTTTTGCCTACTCCGGGCGGGCCCCAGAAGATCATGCTCGGCAGCGCCTCGTTTTCTATAGCCCTTCGGATTGGGGCGCCCGTACCTATAAGGTGCTCCTGCCCGATGTAATCTTCTAGTTTTCTAGGGCGTAGTCGCTCTGCCAGGGGGATGTTCATTTTATGGTATAAGTTTTGTTTATATTTTTACCGGACACAAAAAAAACAACTTTATTTTTGACAACTAAAGGTAAATATTTTGTTCGCGGGAAAGGCGCTGTTTTCCTTTAACCGAAAAAATAATACCACCCTAAACCACTGACCATGAAAAAAGCATTTTTAGTTTTAACTATTGCCATCGCGACGCTGCTGATCAGCGTTAACGCCATTGTTTTGCCGGAGAAAGACGCGTTGCACGGAAAAAAATATGAATCGCAGGCAACAGAATATAAAGATGGCGCACCTAAACCTGGCGCCAAACCATATGCTGATAAAATAGAATTCAGTAAAGGGCGGATTTATTCCGACCTTGCCGCTGAAGATAAATTGGGCGGATTTAATGAATACATCAAATATGAAATTGAAAAAGATTCAGTTTATATCGTTGATGATGAAGAGCATCATTATTACGAAATAAAAGCGAGCAAGGAAAATGATGACGGGGCAATTCTCACAATAGAAATGAAGATTGACGATTATGATATTGAAGGCTCAATGAAACTCACGAAAAAAGATAAACTCAAGAAACATTTTGAGTTTACCGGAAAAGAAGTCGCTAAAAAGAAGAAATAAGTAAACTTTTCGCTTAACAGTTATTAACGTAAGGTACAGCGCTTTTCTTACGACTATCACGTAAACAAAACGAATGAAAAGCAAGATCCCTTTTATCGCCGGCACCATAAAACGAAGTTTCACACTCGGTTTTATGGTGTTGTTTTTTGCAACAGCCTGTTCGCAAAATAACGGCACAAATAAACAAAGTGAGAATAACGAAAAATCCAAGGCCATGAAGGAAGAAAGCCCACG
>CBIHPU010000117.1:0-8714 GCA_966211935.1 uncultured bacterium
TGCTGTTGCTGTTGCTGTTGCTGCTGCTGTGGATTGAACTGTTGTTGCTGGTTGTAATACTGCTGCCACATGTATTGGTTGTTGAACATCATTTGCTGCATCTCACGTTTGCGCTTTTGTTCTTCCAGTTGTTTTTGTCCTGTTAAAAGCGCGCAGGGTATGCAGAATGATAACATAAAAAATGCCCAGGTTGTAAACACAGGTCCCATTTCATCAAATGTAATACTCTTGTTCGCAAGCATTATCAGATCCAGCAAAATGGAAACAGCAGTAAATAGCAACCCGATAATTCCAAGAACCATTACAGTCGCGTTCCTGGTTTTCACCATTCCCATAATATAAACGAAAATGAAATACAGAAAAACCAGCGTGCTGACTCCGCCGATGAGACGTGTTGCAGCTACGTGCGGTCTGGATGAAGCTGAATAATAAGAATAGTCGTAACTGTTGTAATAATTTGAATGCCGTAGATCGCTGATGTAGATATATAAAAATACACTTGCAGCCATATAAAGTAAAGCAATAACTGCGCCTGTTGTGAAAAGTCTCCTAATCATTGTAAAAGATTTGTACTAAAATAATCAATTTTCAGGTAAAATAAGTGCTAAAAAACAAGGGTTAAAGGTTATAATTTATGCGCAAAGCACATAAGGCACATCAGGACACATTAGCTTGTTTTTTGCCGAATTCCGCTATCTCCGCAAACGCCGCTCCTTCATCTGAAATTTTTAAGTAACACAAAGCACCCGTAGGACCACAAAGCTCACGGAGTATATTTTTTTAGAACTCCGCGCTCTCTGCAAACTCCGCACCTCCGCGTGAAATTTCAAATCGATTGTCGCGCGTGACTTTAATACACAAAATACTTTTGCCAATTTCACATTCCAGGCATTTTCGTTTTGTACAATAATTACTGTTCAGTTGTAAAAGCGCCTGCGTCTGCAACGCGTTTTCGCATTTTAGTCCCAGGTCTGAATAGATTTTTATTATTGCATTCTGTTCAGGTGGTAGTTGAGATAACAATTCAAATGCGGTCGCAACCTCGGCGCGGTCCGATTGTTTTTTGTAAAGCCAATGCATGGGAGCAATCGTATTTATCATGATGTTTGCAATAGCGTCTTTTCCTGGTTTTCCTGAAGAAACAGGAGAGCTTGTCTCAAGATTGAAATGTGTTTTCCAGAATGATGAAACTTCTGTGTCGAATTGCTGAATGATCGGCAATGCTTCGGCGCTTTTTGTTGTCAGAGAAAACAAAGTTGGAAGTTTTTCAATAAGTGAAGCAAATTGAGCTATTCTCAATTCAGGAAAATTATTCGGTCGCATACCTCCTGTTTTCCAGATCGCCTTTTTTAAAGGCATCAATGAATATTTTATTTTCAGAAATTCATATTCGTTCTGAAGTTTCAGAGCATACTTTTCTTCGAAATAACCTTCAAGAAAACCCGCTTGTCCAAGCAACATCGCTTCCAGCTGTGTTGTATCGTGTGTATGTCTCTGCAGTATTTTCAGCGGAAGGTGTCGCGCCAATAGATAAAAGGGAAGAGCATTTGTTTTAAATCCGAAGTTGCGCGCTAGCGCCCTGTAAAAAGTTTCCATCCAGTCATTGCCTGTTTCTTTTAAAATTTCCCGGATTGAATTTGTCTTTTCATCCGCTCGTTCTTTTGCAAGCGTGGAAATCCATTGCGTAAGAATTGCACCATCAATGCAACTCACATTTTTTCCGCAGGCAATAGTTGTTGGTGACTTTTTTAAATGCTCATACCGGATCAAGTATTCATCAGGGATTAAGCCATTCAGTTCAAGGGTTGGTATTAATTTGTTGGATGAATTTTTTATTTCCTGGTCGTTCTCGTAAACAACATGTAGGATCACATTTTCATAGGCCGGATCGTTCTGGTGTCCATGCTGATTCCATTCGGATGATTGAACGTGTATTTCCAGATTTCCCGCCCAGAGTGAACCGTTGAGTTTTATAAGCGCGTTAAAAAAATCGGGTCCGCTGGCAAAGCGATTATATTCACCAGGTTGAATAATTTCAAGTTTTTCTCCGGTGGTGGTAAATAACTGGAATTGTTTGAAGAGTTTGTTCTTCCAGATGTAGTGAAGGAATTTTTCTTCCATAGGTCATTTTTAAAATTTTAAACACATAGAAACATAGGGCACATAATTATTCGGGAAGAGAGCGGAAAATCTCGTTTACATATGTCTTTTGCCCGTCTTTAAATATGTTATTGCAATTAAAGTTTACCAGAATTCCTTTAGGACAGCCTGCCAATTTCATGTAGGATAGTAATTGTGATTCATAAAATGGATGCATTTCAATTACAGATTTTAATTCGAGGATAATCAGCCCATCTACCAAAAGATCACATCTCAATTCTGTGTCAACAATGATCCCTTTATATTTGGTTAGAATACGTTTTTCTGTTTCAAAAGGTATTCCGCGCAATTCCAACTCGCGCTTTAAGAATTTATGGTATACGCTTTCGAGTAATCCGGCGCCAAGGAATTTATGAACTTCTATACACGCACCAATTATTTGGTAGGTCAAGTCATCTAAATACGATTTCGTTACGACTTTCATCGTTATATCAATAGTATAGAGTGCACAGGCTACGTGCCCTATGTTTCTATGTGTTTAAAAAAAATGTAAAATTCTCAACGGATATACCCGCTCATCTCCTGAGCAAGTTGCCGTGCTTCTCCGCGCGCTTTCTCCGCGAAATCTTCGCCTCCGCCCGCATAGATAATGCTTCGGGATGCATTGATAAGTAATCCTATATCCTTATTCAAACCAAACTTACAAACTTCTTTAAGATCTCCGCCTTGCGCACCTACGCCAGGCACCAATAAAAAGTTATCAACCGCAATTTTTCTCACAGATTCCAGCATAGCAGGTTGTGTTGCGCCTACAACAAACATTAAATTATCTGCAGTCCCCCAGTCTTTGGATTTCTCCAGCACCTTTTCGAATAATTTTTTTCCGTTGCTGCTTTGTATATCCATTTGAAAATCCCGCGAACCATCATTGCTTGTAAGCGCAAGTAATATCACCCACTTATCTTTTATTTCCAGAAATGGTTTTACTGAATCGCTGCCCATGTATGGTGCTACGGTAATGCTGTCAAAATTCAATTCGTTCAAAAAAGCTTTCGCATACATGGAACTGGTGTTACCTATGTCTCCGCGTTTTGCATCCGCTATTGTAAAATGGTCGGGATAATTTGCATTGAGATATTTTATTGTCTTTTCAAGACTCATCCAACCTTTAATTCCAAGCGCTTCGTAAAAAGCTGTGTTGGGTTTGTAGGCAACACAATATTCATGCGTGGCGTCTATTATATTTTTGTTGAATTCGAATATGGTATCTTCTGCATGTTGCAGATGAACAGGAATTTTTTTCGGATCAGGATCAAGACCAACACATAAAAAACTTTTTTTCTTTCTTATTTGCTCTATTAATTGCTTTCTGTTCATACCATTTATTTATGCAAGCATGCAAATATCTGTAATTAATCACAAAATAAAACTACCTGGCATATATGTTGTTATCACGCAATAAATGCCAAAAGGAGGAAAAGTTTGTGCAGCCAATAATAAATCTGTATCTTTGCAGCACTTCTTCAAATCTGAACATTCGTTCACGAAAAAAATTCCTTCAATTTATTGGTAGGTCTTTTATGGTTCCAGACTTGAATTAGTCTCGGGATATTAAGTTTGCTTGATCCCGAATCGTTCCGGGAAGAAGCCGGGTCGAAGGAACTGAAAAGCAAATTAATTTTGTAATCAATTAATGAGTTCAATTAAACACTCCTTCTCTATGGAGAAGAATGCTGAATTTTTTAGCACCCTTAGAAACCGGGTTAACACTTACTTTCAGCAAAACAAAAAATCAAAATTCGGAAACGCGAACATGACGATTAAAGCTATTGTTATGTTCTCTCTGTATTTTGTTCCTTTCATTCTGTTATTGACCGGATTATTCACTTCACCATGGATGATAATTTTATTATTCTGTGTGATGGGTTTAGGTGTGGCTGGTATAGGCTTGAATATTATGCACGATGCTAATCACGGCGTTTATTCCAAACACCACAAACTAAACAAGTGGATGGGATACACAATGAACCTGATCGGATCGAATTCTACTGTATGGAAGATACAACATAACGTGTTGCACCATACCTACACAAATATCCAGAATGTGGATGAAGATATAGAAACAATTCCTTTTTTGTTGCGTTTCTCACCTCACCAGAAAAGAACATGGATTCACCGTTTCCAGCATATTTATGCATGGTTCCTTTACGGACTAATGACTATTATGCGCGTACTTGTTTCTGATTTCGTTAAGATCTTCAAATACAATAAAGAAGGATTCTTTAAAACTAAAGGAGAATTCAGAAAAGAATTGTTCCAGCTTTTCCTTTGGAGAGCATTTTATTTCGGATACGCACTTGTATTACCGTTAGTGCTGTTACCTGTATCACCCTGGCTGATCCTGGTGTCATTTTTTATCATGCATTATATTGCAGGATTTATTCTGGCAATCATCTTCCAGACGGCACACGTAATGCCATCTACAGAGTTTCCATTGCCAACCGAAGGCGGTAAAATTGAATCCAGCTGGGCGGCGCATGAGCTTGCAACTACCACTAACTTTTCTCCGAAAAGCAAATGGTTCTCATGGCTCATCGGTGGACTCAACTACCAGGTGGAACATCACCTGTTCGCTAACATCTGTCACGTGCACTACAGAAGCATCTCCATTATTGTGAGGGATACAGCCATTGAATTTGGCATGCCTTACAAAACAGAGAAAAGCTTTTTCAGCGCGCTGTGGAGTCACGCGAAAATGCTGAAACAACTCGGAAGGATGGAAACGGCTCCTATTCCGGTTAAGTAATCTTGTCATAATAACTAAAAAAATTATTACGCGATTTCCGCAGAAATTCGCAACAGCAATCTTTTGCTTTAAACTTTCTGCAGGAACGCTATAAAAAAATTAAAACATGAGAAATAACAGAACATCACCACGCGGAGGTTTCCAACAAAGGGGCTTTCGTAAAAAAAGCAAGCAGGTATCAACTATTAACCCTGATCAATTGGTTAAGAAGGCGGCGCCAGCTAACAAGGTTGAATACGTTTCAACCCGCACCTTTGATCAGCTTCCTATATCAGAAAAATTAAGAGCGGCTATACAGAAAAAAGGTTATTCTAAACCAACAGAGATCCAGGATAAAAGTATCGAGCATATTATTGCGGGACACGATTTTCTTGGAATTGCAAGAACAGGTACAGGTAAAACCGGCGCCTTTCTTATTCCAATGATCAATAACTGGCTTACAACTGGTGAAAAGACCCAGGCGCTCGTTATTGTTCCTACACGTGAATTGGCTGTGCAGGTGGAAGAGGAATTCAAAAGTCTTACACATAACCTTAAACTCTACAGCGCCACTTTTATTGGCGGTACAAGCGTTTCCGCTGATATGCACAGGCTAAGAAAATTCAATCACCTTATAGTTGGTACGCCAGGAAGATTAATTGATCTAATGGAAAGAAACGCGTTGAAACTTACAGCGTTTTCGACTCTGGTTATTGATGAGTTCGACCACATGCTGGACATGGGATTCGCTCCTGATGTATTGAGTCTTACGGAAGCGATGCGCGGAAGAAAACAAACTTTATTGTTTTCCGCCACTATAAATAAATCGCAACAATCCATTATCAAGAAGTTGTTGAACAATCCTGTTGAAGTAAGAGTAAGCAGCGGCGATGTTACAAGCGATAATGTTGAACAGAATATTGTTCGCGTAAAGCCGAATGAAGATAAGTTCAAGACACTGTTCAATATGATAAGTCAAAACGATTTTGAAAAAGTGCTGATCTTCGCTGAAACCAAAAGAGGAGTGAGCCGCCTTTGCGGATTATTGCAGGACAGCGGAATACGTACAGATGAAATTCATGGAAATAAATCACAGGGTTACAGACAGCGCGCGCTGGATAAGTTCCGCGCGGGTAAAGTAAAAGTGCTCGTCGCTACCGACGTAGCCGCTCGTGGTCTTGACATTCACGATGTAACGCATGTGATCAACTATCAGTTACCAATGAATTTTGACAGTTATATTCACCGTATCGGAAGAACCGGAAGAGCAGGTAAACAGGGAAAAGCGTTTACGTTTGTTGATTAAGAAATAACAACTGACTGAAATTTATAAGAGGAAAAAATAATTTCCTCTTTTTTTTTGCCTGAAATTTATCCGGATTACGCAAGTCCGCCTTCTTTCAACCTTTCCGCATTTTCTGCAAATTGTAATCCGTCTATCATTTCCTGTATGTCACCATTCATAAACTCGGTGAGATTGTACATTGTCATTCCAATGCGGTGATCAGTTACACGATTTTGCGGATAGTTATAGGTACGGATCTTGGCGGAGCGGTCACCGGTTGATACCATGGTCTTTCTTTTTTTTGAGATCGCCTCGTTGCGTTTGTTGAATTCCATTTCATACAATTTGGTTCTCAGTATGGCTAACGCGCGTTCTTTATTTCCAAGCTGACTTCGCTCCACCTGGCAGGTAACAACAATTCCGGTTGGTTTGTGCGTGAGCATTACTTTGGTCTCAACCTTGTTCACGTTCTGTCCACCCGCGCCGCCTGACCTTGCTGTTTGCATTTCTATATCCGACATTTTAAGTTCAACATCGAACTCTTCAGCTTCCGGTAATACAGCTATAGTTGCAGCGGAAGTATGAACGCGTCCCATTTGTTCTGTTGCCGGCACACGTTGAACGCGATGCACGCCGGACTCAAATTTTAAAATACCGTAGGCTCCGTCTCCTGTGATCTCGAGTATGATCTCTTTAAATCCACCTGCAGTTCCTTCGCTTGTATCAGTGACAGAATATTTCAATCCTTTCTGTTCACAGTATTTCGCATACATCCTGAAAAGATCTCCTGCAAAAATACTTGCTTCATCTCCTCCGGTACCGGCACGTATCTCCATCACACAATTCTTTGCGTCTTCAGGATCTTTAGGAATCAGCATCAATTTTATTTCTTCTTCCATTTTCTCCTGCTTCGCGCGGTTCTCTTCCAGTTCTTCCTTTGCCATGTCAAGAAGATCCCTGTCTTTTTCAGTTGCGAGCATTTGTTTGGCGCCGTCAATATCGTCCATCACTTTTTTGTATGCATTGTAAGCCTCCACAACTTTTTCAAGATCGCGGTATTCTTTATTCAGCTTTGTAAATTGCTTCATATCCGAAATAACAGCGGGGTCTGAAAGTTTTTGTTCAACTTCTTCGTATCTTTTTTTTATGGCGAATAATTTTTCTAACATTTTATTTATTGAATAAGATTAATGATAATGATGATTGAAGCCGGTTAAGTACGGACTCCCTGAACTTAAAGATGAAGCATCTAATAATGAAACTCTCCGTATTTGGAAACAATGGTGAGTTTTCTGCTTTCAGAAGCTTCAACGCGGCCAATTACTTTGGCTGAAACGTTGAATGATTTTGAGATGGCTATTATTTCTTTCGCGATTTTCTGCGGAACATATAATTCCATTCTGTGACCCATATTGAACACTTTGTACATTTCCTGGAAAGGAGTGCCGCTTTGTTTCTGGATCAGGCTGAAAAGAGGAGGAAGATCAAATAAATTATCTTTAATGATATGAAGCTTGTCAACGAAGTGAAGCACTTTGGTCTGTCCGCCGCCGCTGCAATGCACCATTCCATGTATGTCTTTGCGATGATGCTTTAAAATTTCGCTGATGATCGGCGCGTAGGTGCGGGTAGGAGAGAGTACTAGTTTTCCAGCGTCAATATCTTCTTTCACTTTTTCGCCGTCAGCGTCAGTGTAACTCACTTTTATTTTAGAATCAGGTTTTTTGCTTCCTGTGTAAACAACATCTTTTGGTAAACCCTTGTCAAAACTTTCCGGATATTTTCTTGCAACATATTTACCAAATACGTCGTGGCGGGCAGAAGTAAGTCCGTTACTTCCCATCCCACCATTATATTCTTTTTCGTAGGTAGCTTTACCGGATGAACTTAATCCAACGATCACGTCACCCTCACGTATGTTCGCGTTATCAATAACATCTTCGCGTTTCATTCTGCAGGTGACGGTACTGTCAACAATAACTGTCCTTACAAGATCGCCAACATCAGCTGTTTCTCCTCCGGTAGAATAGATCCCGATTCCAAGTGAGCGAAGCTCTTCCAGAATTTCTTCGGTTCCGTTAATAATGGCTGAGATGACTTCTCCCGGAATAAGATTTTTATTTCTTCCTATAGTAGAAGAGATGAGTATATTTTGAGTGGCGCCAACGCAAAGCAGATCGTCAATGTTCATTACAATAGCATCCTGTGCTATTCCTTTCCATACAGAAATGTCGCCGGTTTCCTTCCAGTAAACATACGCCAGCGAAGATTTAGTACCGGCTCCGTCAGCGTGCATCAGCAGGCAATAGGCATCATCTCCGGTCAAATAATCCGGAATGATCTTGCAGAAAGCTTTAGGGTAAAGACCTTTGTCCACCTTCACTATTGCTTTGTGAACATCTTCTTTTCCGGCGCTAACGCCACGCTGTTGGTACTTCAGATCACTCATCAGGGGCACAAAGGTAACAATTCTCTCTGTATCTCTTTTCAATGTAATTTCCTTATGAAGGGCTTAATGATTCTAAAAGAAATTAGGTTTGATGA
>CBIHPU010000118.1:0-8711 GCA_966211935.1 uncultured bacterium
GTACCGGCACAAGACTGGGCGGAGAACTCCCCAAACAGTTTATTGAAATCGCAGGTTATCCGGTTATATATCACACCATAAAAAAGTTTCTTGACGCGGAAAAAAATTTTCAGATTATTATTGCAATTCATCCCGGATGGAGAAACGAATTGAACTCCATCATCAAAAAACATTTTCCAGAAGTAAACATTACCGTTGTTGATGGAGGTGAAACACGATTTCATTCGGTAAAGAACGCGTTGGGAAAAATAAAAAATGACGGAATAGTTTTAATTCATGATGCCGCGCGGCCTTGTGTTTCAGTTGAAACCATTACACGTTGCATTGTGCAGACTCAGAAACATGGAAGCGCTATTCCGGTTGTAACGGTAAGTGAGTCATTGAGAAAAGTTGAAGGAGAAAAGTCTTTTCCGGTTAAGCGGGAAGATTTCAGAATTGTTCAAACGCCACAGTGTTTTAAGATTTCTGATATAAAGACAGCATTTGAAACAGATTATAATGCTGCTTTTACAGATGACGCTACGGTGTTTGAAAAGGCCGGATTTAAATTGCATCTTGTTGATGGTAATCCCGAAAACATAAAAATAACTGTCGCGGCTGACCTCCGGTACGCGGAGTTTTTGCTGAACAGGAAATAAAATTTCATACTAAGTGGAAAAGTCACTGACAATATCAACCGCGGAAATAGCAGACGCTTTAGATCTGCTTGCTAAGTTGCTTGAGCTTCATGATGAAAATACTTTCAAGGCAAAATCTTACAGTAATACCGCGTTTCGTTTGTCGCGAACAAACATTGATCTGGGCGGAAAAACAAAAGATGAACTCGAGAAGATGGAAGGCATTGGAAAAAGCGCTGCAAAGAAAATTGTGGAAATGAAGGAGACGGGGACAATTGATGAGCTGGAAAAATTACTTGAGAAAACTCCTGCCGGCGTAATTGAAATGATGAGCGTTAAAGGACTTGGGCCGAAAAAAGTCAGGCAGCTATGGAAGGAGTTGGGTATCGAATCTGTTGGAGAGCTGGAATACGCGTGCGATGAAAATCGTTTGGTTGATTTGAAAGGTTTTGGTGAAAAAACACAAATCACAATTAAGAAGAATATTGAATTCAGAAAGTCAAGTGCGGGAAAGGCGCATTACGGTAGAATTATTGACGAAGCAGAATTGCTTCTCGCTAAACTGAAAAAGAAATTCAATACGGAACTTGTGTCTTTTACAGGAGAAGTTTACCGGAGGTCGGAAATTTTAAATCGTATTGACGTGCTCGTTGGTTCAAAACAGCAGGAAGAAAATATTCGCGATTTGGTAGAAGCGAAACTTCCGGTAAATATTATTTTCTGTGATCCGGATGAGTTTTATTATAAGCTTGTGGAGACTTCTGCTGTGCCGGATCATTTTTCTCAATTGCATCTTAATATTTTAAAGACAAAGAATTTTAATTCTGAAGAAGAAGTTTATGCTGCAGCCGGGTTACAATACGTAGCTCCTGAATTACGCGAGTGCATGTTTGAAATTGACGCTGCGAAAAATAAGACCTTGCCAAAGTTGCTTGAGTTTGATGATCTGAAAGGAATACTTCACAACCACAGCACTTACAGCGACGGGTTAAACACACTGGAGGAAATGGCAGCGGAGTGCAGGAAACTCGGGTATGAATATTTCGGAATAGCTGATCATTCAAAAACAGCCGCATATGCAAAAGGTTTGAGTGTGGAACGCATTTATCAGCAACATGAAGAGATTGACAAGTTGAATGAAAAACTTGCGCCGTTCAGGATCTTTAAAGGAATTGAAAGTGATATTTTGAACGATGGTTCGCTTGATTATGATGATGATGTTTTGCAGTCGTTCGATTATATTGTAGCAAGCGTTCATTCAAATTTGAAAATGAATGAGGCAACCGCGATGAAGCGCCTTATCACCGCAATTGAAAATCCATATACTACCATACTTGGTCATCCGAGCGGAAGATTGTTGTTGTCTCGTTCAGGTTATCCGCTCGACTACAAAAAAATTATAGACGCCTGTGCTGCTAATGGCGTGGTTATAGAACTGAATGCTCACCCTTATCGTTTGGATATAGACTGGAGATGGATTCCATATTGCATGGAAAAAAGTGTAATGATTTCTGTTAACCCCGATGCCCATCATGTTGGCGCGTTCAGGGATATGTTTTTTGGTGTGTGTGCTGCAAGAAAGGGAATGCTTACAAAGGAAATGTGTTTTAATGCCTTTTCGCGCAATGAAATGGAAAATTACCTCAGCGAAAGACTGAGGTAATTCAATGAAATCTGAATTGGATTTTTTTAAACCAATGAAATATCGAACTGCACCAGTTCTACAAATTCCTGGATTCGGTCGTTCACTTCGTTTTCAGTCAGGTTTTCAATTTTTTCAGTACCGAATTTCTCCACGCAGAAGCTTGCCATTGCGGAACCAAAAATAATGGCGCGTTTCATATTTTCGAATGAAATATCCTTTGTTTGCGCAAGGAAACCGATGAATCCTCCCGCAAATGTATCGCCCGCGCCGGTTGGATCGAAAACATCTTCCAATGGCAGAGCAGGGGCAAAGAACACCTGATCCTTGTTGAACAGCAAAGCACCGTGTTCGCCTTTTTTAATGACAAGCACCTTTGGTCCCATTGCCAATATTTTCTGAGCAGCTTTTACCAATGAGTATTCTCCGGAAAGTTGTCTCGCTTCAGCGTCATTTATTGTAAGTACGTCCACCATTGCGAGTGTCTTCAATAATTCATCCATTGCAGTATCCATCCAGAAATTCATTGTATCAAGTACAATCAGCTTTGGGCGTTTTGTAAGTTGATTCATTACCTGTTGCTGAACGACAGGCATAAGATTTCCCAACATCAGAAACTCGGCGTTTTTATACTCTTCAGGAACGATTGGATTAAAATCCGCAAGCACGTTTAATTGTGTATCCAGAGTATCGCGGTTATTCAGATCCGCGTGATATCTTCCTTTCCAGAAAAAAGATTTCTGACCTTTTTTTACTTCGAGTCCTTCCAGGTCTATCCCTTTTGATGTAAGTGTTTTTTTAAAGGATTCAGGAAAATCATCACCAACAACTGAAACAAGACCGATGTATTTGGTGAAATAAGAAGCTGAAAGTGCAATGTAGGAAGCCGCGCCGCCAACAATTTTGTCTGTTTTCCCGAATGGAGTTTCTATCGCATCAAAGGCAACTGTACCAACTACTAAAAGACTCATGATAAATGGATTAAAATTTGCGCAAATATATTGCTAATTATTAAAAAGTATAGTAATATTGCACTCCCTTTTCAAAAGAAGGGGAAAGCTTCCCTGGTAGCTCAGCTGGTTAGAGCACATGACTGTTAATCATGGGGTCCCTGGTTCGAGCCCAGGCCGGGGAGCGAAAGTCGAAAAAGAGCGCGAGAAATTGCGCTCTTTTTTTTTTTGATTTTATCGGCATGGGCGAGAAGTTTAAACTGAGCGAAGTCGAGTTTAAGCTGAGGGAAGGCGACGCTAAAACTTAGCGAATTCGATTTAATCCGTGGAACGGAGCGAAAATGGAAAGCCACCAAGAGGTAGGTGGATTTTTGTTTTCCTGATCAGCAGTGAACAACCTGAAAAACCGTTAGTGTTATTCGGAGGAAAATCACATCAGGAGTTTTGCCGGAATGCATTATTTTCAACGCGCTAAGCTAAAAACCGTATTTTAAATCTGAGATTATTTCTTTATTTATGCAGCCGCTAAAAGATTAGCAACATCATTATATATTTATTCAGGCTGGTATGAATAGTTTTAAAAAAAGGAAAGCTCTTTTTTGCAGGTTCGGTATTTTATTTGCTATAACATTAACGTTTTTCAGCTCAGTAAAAGCTCAGGGCACAGCTGTTGATTCTTTAGAACATCTGATTGCCGATTCACGAACACACGATACTACACGGGTTCTGGCAATGTGCAACCTTGCGAGAGACCTTTCAGGTAAAGACCCTAACCGTTCTATACAATTCGTAAAAAGAGCCACTTCTTTAAGCCGCAAAATTAAATTTTTGCATGGCGAAGCCTTATCATTAATAAATACGGGCGCTATTTATTACGGAATGGGAAAACATAAGGAAGCTCTTGAATACTGGTTTAATTCAATTGCTGTTTATAAGAAAATGTCTGTATCATCTCAACCCCATGTTAAATCATTAGGACTGCACGGTATTACTGATAATTTAATTTCAATATCAAGGCTGTACTGTGAAATTGGAGAATTGAAAAATTTTGAAAAACATGTTGATGAAGCAAAGGAAATAATGAAAAACAATCCAACTGAATATTCCAGGTTAGGTTGGATAGGAGTTGAATGGGCGGGATGTTATTATATGAATGGAAAGTTTGACGAAGCCAAATCATTATACATTGATGCGCTGAAATCTTTTGGACGGGCTAACGATGAATATGGGTTGGCAAATACTTTCGCAAATCTGGGTATGTTGCAGAATAAAATGGAGAAATCTGATTCTGCTTTAATTTATTTGAACCGCTCATTAAAATTATATGAGAAAATAAAATCATTAGACGGACAATCGTGGGTGAATAATATTATTGGTAGTGTATATAAAAAACGCGGAAAAATGGATTCAGCGTTCAGTTATTTTCAGAGAGCATATTCCAATAGCGCAGATGCTAACAATACGGGTACTCAGATTAGTTCTTTAATCAATATTGGGCGCCTGTTGCATGATAATAACAGAACAAAGGAGAGTATTAAGTATTGGAACAAAGCATATGATCTGGCTTTGAAAAGTACGTCGCCTGAATTCTTGCTCACCACGAGCAAGTATTTAGCGGAATACAGCGAAAAGAAAGGCGATTATAAAAATGCACTGAATTACTTCAAGTGCTATTTGGCAGTCCAGGATAGCCTCAACACAAATGAAAACATGAAAGCTATTGGTAAACTGGAATCACAGTATGATTTTGACAAGGAGCAGGCCATGCAGGCCGCTCGTTACGAGCAGGAATTGAGAATTCAGAAGTCAATAGCAATTGCAGAAAAAAAACAGCAAAGATTTATTATTACTACAATCACAATTGGTTTGCTTATTGTTCTGGTGTTTTCTGTTTTTTTATATAACAGGGTCCGTGTCACGAGAAAACAGAAACAATTGATAGCTGAGCAAAATGAACTTGTGATGGAAAAGAACCGGGAGATAACCGATTCGATAATTTATGCAAAAAGGATTCAGGCTGCAGTGCTTCCTGCTAACTCCACTTTTAAAAAACTTCTTCCGGACAGTTTTATTTTTTACAAGCCAAAAGATATTGTTGCGGGGGATTTTTATTGGCTGGAACAAAAGAACGGGAAAATATTGGTTGCTGCCTGCGACTGCACCGGTCACGGTGTGCCGGGCGCTATGGTCAGTGTAGTCTGTAATAATGGACTCAATAGAAGTGTACGTGAACATAATATTACATCTCCCAATGAAATCCTTGACAAGACAAGAGAAATTGTTATTGAGGAATTTCAGAAAAGCGATGAAAATGTAAATGACGGAATGGATATTGCATTGATATGTTTTGATTATGCAGATGAAAACATTGTGAATTTGAGATTTGCCGGCGCAAATAATCCGCTTTGGATAACACGTGCGCACTCACAGGAAATTGAGATAATCTCCGGCGACAAACAACCCATTGGAAAATTCGAACGTTTTAAACCATATCAGAACCATGAAAGAATTTTAAGCAAAGGCGACATGGTCTACTTATTTACGGATGGATACAAGGATCAGTTTGGCGGCCAGAATTTCAATATAGGAATGACTACACGCGGTAAAAAGTTTAAATCTTCACGCTTGAAAAAACTGATCTTATCAATAAAGGATAAGAGTGTTCACGATCAAAAAATCATAATTGAAAAAGAATTTGAAAACTGGAAAGGTGATCTGGAGCAAATCGATGACGTATGTGTTATCGGAATCAGGTTATAACTTTAGCCTTCATTTTACAGGTTGATTTATTTTGATTTGCCATTGAGTTTATTTAGCGAAGGGAAATTTTTCCTGAGCAAACAACTTAATTCCATTTAGTTTATTTATTATTAGAATTCCCTCAAGTTATACCGCTAAGTAAAAGCACCTAAAGACTTTACTGTTTGTATATTAAAAAAACCTGTTCATCGATTCTTTCCGTTGGTATTAATAAATGTGCGGTTTCTTATTAAAATTTGAAAACTATTGCTCTGAATTCTAGCAATTTCTATTGGAAAATTGATTAATCCGCAATAAATTAGACTAGCATATATCAATGTCATTTGGGTTGTTTTGTTGGTTTTTGATTTATGTAACCTCCCTAAAACTCAAAACATGAAATACTTTTACCAATTCGTTCTTGTTGTTTTTATTTGTTTATTATTTCCTCACGACGCAAAAGCGAGTCACGTTTCCGGCGGTGATATTACCTACACATGCGTCGGGCCCAATCAATATTTTATTACGCTGAAGTTATTTCGTGATTGTTCAGGAACAACCATGACAACCACTGCGGCTGTTACGTTTGCCAATTCATGTGGATTAGCTAATCCTACGCTTACACTTTATTTGCAGAATCCAGCTACCGGCACAAATTGTACTTCAGCTACTGCGGCAGCCTGCGCAACAGAAATTTCTCAGCTCTGTCCCACTCAACTTCCCAATAGTACCTGCAGTGGCGGAACTCTTCCCGGAATGCAGGAATATGTTTATACCGGAACTGTAACACTTCCGGGAGCCTGTAACACGTGGACAATTTCATACAATCTTTGCTGCCGAAACACATCTACCAACATAAGTGGCGCTCCCAGTTTTCACGTTGAAACAACTTTGTATACTGGCAATGCAGCTTGCAATAACTCACCCGAGTTCACCGCTCAACCTGTACCATATGTTTGCGTTAATCAGTTAGTGAGTTATAACAACGGGGTGATTGAGACGGATGGTGATTCACTTTCTTATGCACTGGTAAGTGCCTTGCAAGGGACTGCTTCTCCTGTAACTTATGTCGCTCCTTACACCGGCGCTTCGCCAATTCCTGGAATAACAATCAACTCAAGTACAGGTCAGGTTTCTTTCACGCCAACAACAACAGGAATTTTTGTTGTAGTAATTATGGTTTACGAATACAGGAACGGGGTTTTGATAGGAACAGTAATGCGCGATATTCAATTCGTTGTGCAGAACTGTACGAACACCGTTCCTTCGTCAACAGCTGGAGCAATTACAGGAATGACCGGAACTGCAGTGCAGACCGGACCGTACTCAATTGAATTGTGCGAAGGAAATAATTTTAGCTTCACCGCTACATTCACTGATACGGACGCATCAAACGTATTGGCATTATTAACCAACGTCACAACAGTATTACCTGGCGCTACTTTTACTACTTCGGGAACAAATCCCATTACTGCAACGATCACGTGGACTGCTCCGGGCGGAAGTTCAGGAACAAACACTTCTTTTTTCATTACAGTGAATGATGGTGCTTGTCCGATTCCTGGAGCGCAGACAATGATTTATTCTGTTGACGTTTTAGAAGGAACATATGCAGGCCCGGATGATTACTATTGTCCGACCGGAGGGCCAATACCATTGAATGCAACGGGAGGATCCACTTTTACATGGACACCGGCTGCAGGATTAAGTTGTACCAATTGCCCCAATCCTTTAGCGTCACCTACAGTAACTACCAGCTACATTGTTACAAGTAATTTATCCAGCACTTCCTGTAAAAATAAAGATACAGTTACTGTATTTGTTGTGCCGAGTTTCACAATGTCTGCGAATCCGGCTAACGCCACAATCTGCAAATATGGCTCAGTTCAGTTGAGTATCACATCACAGGCGCTTTACGCTCCATATACATATTTATGGACACCTGCTACAGGTTTGAGCAGTACAACAATCCCAAATCCTGTTGCGAGTCCTACAACAACAACAACCTACACCGTGTTTGCAACATCAAACACAGGTTGTACCCAGCAGCAAACTATTACTGTAACCGTCAGTGGAGTCGCGCCTTCAGCTTTAGTTGCCGCGATAAGTCCTACTGTTTGCATAGGGGCCGGAACACAACTGAACACAACTATTTATGCAGATGTTTGTTCTACTACCACGCTTGCCTGCACAGGAACTTCAAATACGGGAACAATTGGCGCGGGTCTTTATTCCACTACAACATATAGTCCATTTTATGTTACTGCTTCAGCGTACAGTAACAGAAAGCAATTTTTATTCAGAAAAACTGAACTGGATGCAATGGGATTTGTTGGTGGCGGAAAAATATCTTCCATTGCGTTAAATTTTACTACAGCAGGAACAGCGGTAACCGGAATGGTAATTAAAATGGGATGTACAACGTTGAATGAATTTCCTGACGGAAACCACGTTCCCACACAAGTCGTAAAAACTGCTTTTAATTCAACGCCGGTGATTGGTTGGAATACTTACGCGCTTACGAATCCGTATCTCTGGGATGGACAGTCAAACCTTGTTGTGGAGTTTTGTGTTGACAATGCACAAACAGGTACAACGCCAAGTGTTCAGTACGATCTTCCTGGATTCTATGCGATGATTTATGATAATGTTTTTAACGTCAATGGTACATGTTCTGATCCAACAGGAACAAGAACAACCGCGCGCGCAAGAATGCAGTTTACATTCTGTGCGGCAATACCTCCTACGTTAACTTACAGCTGG
>CBIHPU010000119.1:0-8678 GCA_966211935.1 uncultured bacterium
GGGTATCATTGCAGGGCAACGAAAAGAATTAATACAAAACCTTAAAAAATAACTACATTTACACCCCGGGAATGAGCAATCTTAGCACGCAACACTTACTCGGAATAAAGTACATCACAAAGGCTGACATTGAATTAATACTTGATACAGCCAGGAATTTTAAAGAGGTCCTTAACCGTCCAATAAAAAAAGTTCCGTCTCTCAGGGATCTTACAATCGCCAACTTATTTTTCGAAAACTCTACACGCACCAAACTTTCGTTTGAACTGGCGCAAAAACGCCTTTCGGCCGATATAGTGAATTTCGCGGCCAGCTCATCATCGGTAAAAAAAGGTGAAACGCTGGTAGATACTGTAAATAATATCCTCGCCATGAAGGTGGATATGGTGGTGATGAGGCACAGCAGCGCGGGGGCGGCGGTTTATCTTGCCAAAAAGGTAAAAGCAAAAATCATCAACGCGGGTGATGGCGCTCATGAACACCCGACTCAGGCTCTGCTTGACGCGTTTTCAATCAAGGAAAAATTAGGGTCAGTAAAAGGTAAAAAAATTGCGATCATAGGCGACATACTTCACAGCCGTGTAGCATTGTCAAATATTTTTTGTCTGCAGAAACTGGGAGCAGAAGTAAAAGTTTGCGGTCCGGTTACACTTATTCCAAAATACATTACAAGTCTTGGAGTAGGTGTGGAAACAGATCTCCGCAAAGCGCTGGCCTGGTGTGATGTTGCCAACATGCTTCGCATACAACTGGAACGACAGGATATAAAATATTTTCCTTCCCTGCGCGAATACACAATGCTGTATGGATTGAATAAGGAGATTCTTGAATCGCTGAATAAAAAAATAATTATCATGCATCCCGGACCAATAAACAGGGGTGTGGAGATAACAAGCGATGTGGCGGATCATGACCAAAGTATAATTCTGGAACAGGTTGAAAACGGGGTAGCTGTGAGAATGGCTGTGATGTTTCTGCTCGCGGGCAGGAACTATGATTAATCGGAATTTTACTATATTTGTTATAAGAGGTAACCTTTAAAGTCATGACATCTACCACGATGGATTTTACAATTGATAAAAAAGACAATTACGCTTTGATTGAAGTGCAGGCTGAGAAGCTGGATTCCAATATTGCCCCTAATTTAAAATCTGAACTTGTAGTACTTAACGCTGAAGGAATAAAGAACATTATTCTCAACTTAGGTCATACACGTTACTGTGATTCTTCAGGACTTAGTTCTATACTCGTTGCAAACAGGCTCTGCAAGAACGCGCATGGTAAACTTGTTTTAAGCAATCTGCAGGATGGTGTACGTAAGCTGATTTCAATTTCCCAGCTCGATTCAATCCTGGCTATTGCAGGAAATGTAGATGAAGCTGCCGCTATGTTTAATCAATAAAAAACTGACCCCATGAATAAAAATTACTTTTTAGCTTTTCTGATTTTATTTTTTGTTGTAACAGGAACACAGGCGCAGACCTGTACGCCTGATCCGCAATACGCGACAAATGATGGCATTTGGCCTGATACAACTACAAACTTCAACGGCGGAGTAGTTGGTGTTGCTTATAATCAGAATATAACGGTTACTGTGCCGCAGGATACTACAATTGGTTCTCCGCCTTTTACAACCACTATTCCTTTCGATTCGGTGCACATGGTCTCTATGAGCAATTTGCCTCCCGGATTGACTTACATGTGCTCTCCTTCTATCTGTACCTGGCTTGGTGGGACTTCCGGTTGCGCCGCTATTTATGGTACTCCGACAACTGCCGGTACTTACAGCTTGAGTATTGTTGTTAACGCTTATGTTGGCGGATCAACTACTCCTATCGTTGAAAACGTGAACGGCTATAAGATTATCATCAGTGCAGGTGTTGGGATAAGTGAGAATTCGTCTCTGTTATTCGAGGTGAAACAAAATATGCCAAACCCGTTCAGCGGAAAAACGACGATTGTTTTTTCATCGCCATCGGAAGAAAAAGTAAAGATCTCAGTTTACAATATGCTTGGAAAAATTGTGATAGAGAAGAAAATTGAAGCTGTGAAGGGCGAGAATGAAGTTGAGATTGATGGTAAGAATTTAACCGGAGGTATGTATTTTTATACTGTTGAATACAAGGGAAAAACTGTTACACGCAGAATGATGGTAAATAATTTATGATGAAGATGAGTTCCTTGTTCTCCAGTTAATGCAGCGATTTGAGCTTACAATTTTAGGTTGCGGTTCAGCAACTCCTACAAATAAAAGAAACCCAAGCGCTCAGTTACTAAACGTGGCTGAGCGTTTTTTTTTAATTGATTGCGGCGAAGGAACCCAGGTCCAGCTCAGAAAATTCAAGATAAGTTTCAGAAAGATCGACGTGATTTTTATTTCACACCTGCACGGCGATCATTACTTCGGGCTTATTGGCCTGCTTCAGAGTTTTCATTTATTAGGACGACAGAAAAAACTAATAATATATGCTCCCGCGCCTTTAAAGGAAGTGATAGAACTGCAAAACCGGGTGTCCTATACCGAACTTAAATACGAGATTGAATTCATTCCTACTGATCCATCAGCGCCAATGGTTATTTATGAAGACAACAAGGTGACTGTAACAAGTTTTCCACTCTATCATAAAATTCCCTGCACCGGTTTTTTGTTTACAGAAAAAATTCTTCCGCGAAAAATCATCAAAGAAAAACTGGAGCAATTGAATATCTCAATTTCTGAAATTCATAAGTTGAAAGCCGGGTTGGATGCGCTGGATCAGGTTCACCCGGAGACGGTGGGCTGGCACGATGAAGACGGAAACCTCGTCCCAAACAGTGAAGTTACCACAGATCCGCCGCTCCCACGTTCTTATGCTTATTGTTCAGACACCAGCTACAACGAGAAAATTATTGATACCGTAAAAGGCGTTGACGTGTTGTATCATGAAAGCACTTTTCTGGATGATATGAAGGAAAGAGCCCGCCAAACCATGCACAGTACGGCTCTTGAGGCCGCTACATTGGCGCAGAAGGCGGGTGCCGGAAAATTGATTCTTGGCCAGTATTCCTCCCGGTATGAGGACGAATCGGTCTTTCTCACTGAGGCTGAGCCGGTTTTCCCAAATACCCTGTTAGCAACTGAAGGCAAAGTTTTTAAGCTTTAGGTTTGGTTCTTAACGTCCGCTGTCTTATTTTTGTCTTAATTAAACTAATTCTAAATATAGTATTATGGCAATCAGGATATTAATTGTCGATCGCAGCACAATAGTTAGAAAAGGACTAAATTGTCTTCTTTCTGATGTGAATGGCGTTGAAATAGTAGGTGAGTGTTCTGAACGTGAAGAAATGGATGAGCAGGTATTGCTGAAAAATCCTGATGTTGTTATTGTTGATACATATACTTTAAAAGTTACTGTTACTGAAATTAATCGCGTAAAGAAAACCAATCCCAATATAAAATTTCTTGCTATCACTGGTTTTCAATCTAAAGAAGGATTTCAGAAAACTTTGGATGACGGTGTTACAAGTTTCTTATTGACTGAATGTGATAAAGAAGAGATCATTGAAGCTATTGAAAGAACGCACAATGGCGAGCGTTTTCTTTGCGGAAAAATAGTTGAGGTTCTTACTTCGGATAAAGAATATAAATCGCCTGAAGAATTACGTAATATTTCCTGCGCGGGACTGGGCATTACAGAAAGAGAAGCGGAAATTATCCAGCTTATTGCAATGGGGCTTTCGAACAAGCAGGCCGCTGATAAATTATTTTTAAGTACTCACACGGTGAATACTCACCGCAAAAATATCATGAGCAAACTTGGCGTAAACAATACTGCTGGTGTTGTGATGTTTGCAGTGAAAAACAAGCTGCTGGAACCCAACCAGTACCTTTTTTCCAACTGATAAATTTTCTTAATTGTTCCAATTCAGATTTTATTCCCCGATAAGACGGGGTAAATCTGTAATTTTGCTTTGATGAAAACCTTTCAGATCCCGGAGTTTTACCGTAGTCCTGTAATTTCAAGGATTAAGCAGTTTAGAAAATTGCAGGATCCCCGCAGAAAGGATTTATCTCCTGTACTCCTCGATCTGGGTCCCGTTGCATTTTATATAGCCCGTCACTTCGGTTTTTGTTACGGCGTTGAAAATGCCATAGAGATTTCCTTTAAGGCGATAGATGAAAATCCAGAAAAAAAAATTTACCTGCTTTCACAAATGATCCATAATCCTGAAGTGAATAAGGATCTCATGGAAAGAGGCGTTAAATTTTTGCAGGATACGGAAGGAAAACAACTTATTCCTTTTGATGTTTTACGGAAAGATGATGTTGTGATCATACCAGCGTTTGGAACAACTGTGCAGATTGAAAAAATGCTTCAGGAGAAAAATATAGAAGTGCAGCGTTATAACACAACTTGTCCGTTTGTAGAGCGTGTATGGAAGAAATCCGAATCGTTGGGTAAAGAAAAATATACCGTTATCATTCACGGAAAATACAAACACGAGGAAACAAGGGCTACTTTTTCAAGAAGCATTGAACATAGCAAAGCCGTGGTGGTAAAAGATCTGGAAGAGGCGAAAAAACTTGGCGATTATATCTCCGGAAAAAAGAACTCGAAAGAATTTTTTGCTGATTTTAAAGATAAATTTTCAGAAGGATTTGATCCGGAAAACGATTTGACGCGTGTTGGCGTCATCAACCAGACAACCATGCTGGCTTCAGAAACTGCTGAGATTGCAGCATACTTTAAAGAACTTTTGAAAGAGAAGTATGGCGCGGAAAAGATAGATGAACATTATGCTGATACGCGTGATACACTTTGCTACGCAACCAATGAAAACCAGGATGCAACAGGCGGATTACTGGGAACAGCTGCTGATCTCGCAGTCGTTGTCGGTGGTTATAACAGTTCAAATACTTCGCATCTCGTTGAGCTTCTTGAGCAAAAATTCCCGACTTATTTTATCAGCGGTGCTGATGAAATTAAATCCTCCAAAGAGATTCATCACTACAATTACGCAGACAAAAAGAAGATCATAACGAATAATTTTCTTCCTGGTAAAGAGAAACTGAAAATTATTCTTACCAGTGGAGCAAGTTGTCCGGATTCTGTTGTTGAAAGTGTTATGAGAAGAATCGCGTCTTTTTATAGTACAGCCTTGCCAATTGAAACAGCAATACAGAACCTGTTTAAAGCGGGCTGAGAAAGCCGTTTTATATCTTTTTCCCATTCATTTATTAACTGTATTTTTAGACCATGGCGGTTCATCGCAGGTATTTTAATGTCCGTGTTTACGGAATATTAATTCGCAATGGGAATTTGCTGATAAGTGATGAGTATGTGAAAGGCAAGGAGATCACAAAATTACCGGGTGGGGGATTGGAATTTGGTGAAGGCCCATCGGAATGTATCGTGCGTGAGTTCAAGGAAGAACTAAACATTAATATAATTCCCAGACTGCATTTTTATACGACAGATTTTTTTGTTGCGAGCGCTTTTAATCCTCACGCACAGGTCATCAGCATTTATTACGAAGTAGAGATGGCTGATGAGGTAAATATTCCCACTTCGCACCGCAAATTTGATTTTAATGAGAAAAAAGAAGGAGCTCAGAGCTTCAGATGGCTCCCACTTTCTAAAATTTCAGAAAATGATTTTACATTTGTCATCGATAAGCATGTGGCAAAATTGTTGAGCCTGCGGTTCGGCAAAAGTTTAGAGAATTCTGACTAACGCGAGGATGAACTTTAAATAACGCCTCACTGCGAAATCATAAATTTCAAATAAAACCAATATGATCCAGCGAATACAAACACTTTATCTTTTATTGATTACTATCATCAGCGTATTGCTGCTCTTTGTGCCTTTTGTACGATACAGTGTCACGCAGGTGCCAATGGAACTAACGCTGATGCCAACAGGCATTGACAGTTCAGTGAGAGGATTGATCTATTTACCTGTAGCGTTGAACCTGATCTGTTTTGTGCTTTCCATTTATATAATCATGCAATACAAGCGCAGGGTTTTTCAAATGAAAATGACCAATTTGCTGATGGCACTCGGAACAATTCTGCTTGGCGTAATGCTGGCGTGTGTTTTTTTTGTTTGATCGGCGGTTATTTTGACCAGAGAATATTTGGTGGGGGCCATTTTTACCTATTGTTTCAATTGTCGCGGCCTTCCTGGCATCACGATCAATAAAAAAGGATGAAGAATTGGTCCGTAGCGCGGATCGCTTACGCTAATCAATATTACTGCTTCTCTTCCCGTCTTAATTGTTTTTAATTTATTATGATTTAGAGGAATTACTCTTACTTTTTGGTACGGGGATTGATCTATTAATGCTATAAGGCTTTTCAACCGCTGATTTTTAATACTTTCTGTTATCCTTCGGGTCTGCATCGCGTTATAAAGGTAATTTTGAGAATTATGCAGTTATTTCGTTTTCCATTATTCCTGATCTTGCTTTTGGTAATTGCGGTTTCGTCGCTTGACGCGCAGACAAAAAAACCAAAAAAAATGCGCGTGCTCTTCATTTTCGACGCCAGCAACAGCATGAAGGGAATGATTGACGGTCAGCCAAAAATGGAAAGCGCAAAAGTTCTTTTCAATAAATTTATAGACAGCCTTGCGAAAAAAAAGAATTATGAATTCGCGCTCAGAATGTATGGAAGCACTGTAGCTTATCCGCCGGGTGATTGTAATGATTCAAAATTAATTGTTCCATTTGCAAAGGGAAATGTTGCTGCCATCAAACAAAAAGTGAACGCGGCCAAACCTACCGGTATAACACCTATCGAACATTCACTTACAATGAGCGCCGATGATTTTCCTGATCAGATGGCGGAGAACGTTGTGATTCTGATAACGGATGGTATTGAAGAATGTGGTGGTGATCCCTGTTCTGCAAAAGCTAAGCTGGAAGAAAAAGGAATAATTATCCGCCCATGCATTATTGGGATCGGACTTACAGAACAACAAGCTGAAACATTTAATTGCGTCGGAACCTATATAAGCGGAGAAGATCCGAATCCATGGAAACAGGTGAACCAGTTTGTTGTGGAGATTGAAAAAAGTAAAACATCGGCACAGATAAACCTCCTGGATATTTCCGCGCGTCCTACGGAAACCAGTGTTAATATCAGCATCTTCGACCAGAAATCAGGCAACATGCTTTTTAATTACGTTCACTCACTCAATTCAAAAGGTTTACCTGATACGATACATACTTTGCAACCTGGACGCACATACAAAATGATTGTTCATTCTATTCCTTCAGTTGAAAAAAAGAATATTCTTTTGAATGATGGGAAGCACAATATTATTCCAATCGATTGTCCGCAGGGAAATATTTTTATTATGTGGAAGAAAAAGAAGAATCCCATGTTGAAATTGCCAGAGAAGATGCGCGCTGTAATAAGGAAGGGTGGAGAGCTTCAGACGCTGCATGTGCAGAATCTTGACACAAAAGAAAAATATATCGTGGGCAACTATGATCTTGAAGTTTTAACCTTGCCCAGAACAATGATAAAGGATGTAAAAGTGAACCAGGGACAGATAAAGTATATTGAGATCGATCGTCCCGGTCGGGTTCAGATCGTCTTAAAAGAAGCTGGAAACGGTAGTATTTTAAAAGAGGAAGATGGTAAACTCATTCATGTGATAAATCTTGATACAAAGAAAACTGTACAGGAATTTCATTTGCAGCCTGGCAATTACAGGGTGACCTACCGTGCAGCCACGCAAAAACAAACCATCTTCACTATCGAGAAAAAGTTCTCAGTAAGTTCAGAGAAAGATTACGTAATTGATTTGACCAATCACTAATCAGGTTGTACTGGTCTGTGATCCTGCCGTTGAAGCGTAAGGATTTCCGAAAACTGCCATAGTCAGAATCAACAAAGGGATTTTCTTTTTCATATTCAAAAGTATTTACTCAAAAATAGATAAAAACAGGCATAAATCAAATCCGTATAAATACGTAAGCTTAGCGTAGCTATTTCATCAAACAGCGCCTTTGCTTCTGAATTTAACTTTTTCTTTTGCCATTTTTTTAAGAAGTATGGAAGGACGATACCGGTCTTCTGCATACGTGTCTCTTAATTCTTCCAGTTGATCAAGAATTTTATCCGCCCCAATTTCATCTGCCCACTGCAATAATCCTTTAGGATAATTTACGCCTTTGGTCATGGCAAAATCTATATCTTCAGCGCTTGCTACATTGTAATACAAGGCATCTGCCGCTTCGTTGATCAGCATGGAAATTACACGCATAAAAATTTTATCGGCGAGCTGATCATCTGTTTTTACAATTGTTTCTTCAGTTTTATTGTAATCGTAAAATCCTTTTCCACTCTTACGGCCGAACATTTTTGCCTCAACAAGCCTTTTCTGGGACAATGACGGTTTGTAGCGTGGATCGTAATAAAATTGCTTCCACACAGTTTCAGTAACAGTATAGTTTATATCATGCCCGATTAGATCAGTCAGCTCAAAGGGACCCATTTTAAATCCCCCTTTTATTTTGAGCGCGTGATCAATTGTTTTAATGTCTGCAATTCCTTCTTCATAAATTCTCATCGCTTCGCCATAAAATGGACGGGCAATGCGGTTCACAATGAAACCGGGCGTGTCTTTGCAAAGCACCACTGTTTTGCCCATTGAAGTCACCAGTTCTTTACAGAATTGCAGAACTTC
>CBIHPU010000120.1:0-8675 GCA_966211935.1 uncultured bacterium
TGGTGCAAACAACGCGGGATCTCTTGCGAGCAAAATGGATGGTTATTATAAAAATCCTGCCCTGTTCATTCCCTGGCCGCAGGAGGCGATGAAAATGAAAGAAAAACTCACGCAGATGGGATTCTCCAACAAAATAAACGAGTTTGAAATGAGTCTGAACCGCGCCGCTGAAAAAGCCGCAGAACAGGCTGCCCCTATTTTTATTGATGCGGTTAAATCAATGACTATTGGTGACGGATTGTCAATTCTAAGAGGAGGTGACACAGCTGCAACACATTACTTGCGTGAAAAAACTACTGAATCACTGAAAGTAAAATTTCGCCCCGTTGTAAAAGACGCGATTGAAAAAGTACAGGTTACAAAATACTGGGAGCCGCTGGCAAGTAAATATAACATGCTGCCTGGCGTTCAAAAAGTAAATCCTGATCTGAATGAATATGTAACGCAGCGTGCTGTACAGGGAATTTTTATTCTTGTGGCAGGTGAAGAGAAAAAGATCCGTAAAGATCCTGTTGCGCGTGTAACAGATATTCTTAAAAAAGTATTCGGAAGCAAGGAAGCGCAGGGGAACTGATTTGAAAATGCCTGATGAGTTTATTAATGCGTTGAAAGAGGCGCTTGCCGAACCGTTGCCTGGCGCAGACGCGCAGTTTGTAATGGCTTCACTGGATCGCGCCTATTACCGTTTCAATCCTGCAGAATTAAAAGGATATCGAGAAGGCGCTGTCTGCATTTTTCTTTCAAAGAAAGACGGAGAGCTTTTCATTCCACTCATACAGCGCATGCCTTACCAGGGTATTCATAGCGGACAAATTTCGCTTCCGGGCGGGAAAATTGATGAAACAGATGCTGACTTTTATGAGTCCGCGCTGCGTGAACTGCACGAAGAGATCGGTTTAAGCTGCAGGAAAGACAACGTGCTGGGAACACTCACTGATATTTATATTCCTCCAAGCAATTTTCTCGTTCATCCTGTGGTTGCTTTTAATACTGAAGCAATCGACTACAACCTGAATGAGCGGGAAGTTGCATCTGTCCTGGAATTTAAATTGAAAGATCTGATGAATGATAATATTGTAAGCGAGACAACAATTGATGTGCGTGGAATGAAAATAAAAACCCCGTACTTTAATGTACAGGGTCAGATTCTTTGGGGCGCGACTGCTATGATATTAAACGAATTTAAAACGCTGCTTTCTTCTCCGCGCTTTAACGCTTTCTCATTTCTGTGATCTTGTTATCGTAACACAGCCAATAATTTCCTTTTTTCAGATTCTCAATATTGCAGACATTGCCGTATCCTTTTTTAACTACGTTACCAAACTGATCATAGATTTCGTACCCGGTATCGTTGCTGAAAGTGATCTCCTTGCCGGTTACTTTAAAATTCGGCTCATCCATAAATGATTGCAGAGAAACCGGGTTGGATGTTTTTATTGTACCGTTAAAGCCAATCTGCTTAACGCGGAATTTATTTTCTCCGCTGTGCGGACTAACTTTAAATACATAATCGTGAGCTTCAGGAGTACCAATGCCTTCCACTGTACCAACATACACCCATTTGTTCCACTTGAACTGTTCAACGATATAAGGTAGTGGACCCGATTCGTTTGTAGTGCTCCATTTAAGAATTCCTTCTTTGTCAAGTGATAATGTTTTCACTTCGAAAGTTGGCATAGGCCGCAAAGCTTCGGGATTAAGTACCCTTGGTTTACAATTTTCTTTGTGATAAATCTCTATTGTTACTTTGTCTCCCATTGTAAGTTTGAAGGGAGTTAGATCGACTTCAAACGCAGTTGAGTTTACCTCGTCAGTAGTAACTTTACCGTTCACCTTAACTTCGAAAGCGCAGAAACCAACGCCGCTCTGCCCTGTACCATTCTGAATATAAAGATTCTTGTTCTGGTAACGGCCCTCCAACAGAAGCACATTGGCACCTGACACTGCAACAGATGTGAGGAACAATAATCCGAATGTAAATCTTTTCATGTTTTCTGGCTTAATAACCTGATTCCTTAAATGTTCACAGAATCGTGCAAACACAGGAATTCCTACTACAAAAGTAAATAAATTAAAGATTAAACGGCAAATAATTTCGCCTTAAACTTTACTTCTGAGCTTAACAATGACAAAAAGCAGGCTGAAAAGCATAATTATTCCGACAAGTATCCACACAGCTCCACGATAATGGGTTCTGCTGATCTTTATATCCTTACGGTAGGCCCAGATTATGCCCGCGGCAAAAATCAAAACAAAAAAGATTATAAATGCAATCTGACCTTTTGAAAACATATTCTTGTGTGTGCCGCAAAAGTATAATTTTACCGCTCTAATTTAACGGGGAATGCACAGGATTTTAACAATACTAATGGTTATTTGTTGCATTTCCGTGTATTCCGGCAATCCGGTGCCAAAAGCCTTTAAGGCTCTTAGAATCTACGATTACTTCAAGGCAAAGAAACTTTTCTACCAGGGTTTAAAAAAGAATCCCGCGCCCGCCGCGTATGGTCTGGCTACAATTTATTTGCGGAAAGACAATCCTTTTCACAATTACGACAGCGCCTATAAATATTCAACGCTTAGCCGTTTTGCATTCCAAAATCTCACACCAAAAAAGAAAAAACAACTTTTAAAATTCAACATCAGCGACAGCACGATTGCGCTGTTATGTGATTCCGTTTTTATTAAAGCACACGAACATTACATGCTTAGGGTTGATCAGGATGATTCAGGCGCGGATAGCCTGCTTAATCATTACATCAGCTATTATTTCCTTTCCTCAAGAAGAGAAGATGCAATCAGAGAAAGAGACGCGCTTGCTTTCGCTGAAACAAAAAAAAATTACAGCAGTGTAAGCTTTATGAATTACATTCTTACCTGGCCGGAATCTTATTTTATAAACGATGCTTTTTATTTGCTGGAAAAAACCACTTACGAAGAAAACACGAGCAGGAAAACGCTGCAGGACTTCAATGCTTTTATACAGAATTACCCTAAAAACCGTTTTGTGAAGAGCGCGGAAGACGAGATCTTTTTCATACATCGTAAAAACCGTGACAAGGAAGGTTTAATAAATTTTATCCGGAACTATCCTGGTAACGAGCATATAAACGACGCCTGGAAACTTTTCTTTACACTTTCCGTTGATAAATACACATCCGCAAATCTTGCTGAATTCGTTTTGGATTACCCTGATTTCCCTCTGAAAAAAACGATTATAGATGAAATAAACCTGTTGGACAAACAATTGCTTCGAATCAGAAAAAACGACAAAACAGGTTTTATTGATACGGCAGGGAACGAAACCATACCACCAATTTTTGAGGAAGCGGAAGATTTTTCGGAAGGCCTGGCCATAGCAACGGAAGATGAAAAATATGGATACATTAATAAAAACGGACAGTGGGCCATAAATGCAGTTTACGACGAAGCGGAAGCTTTTCAGAATGGCGTTGCCATAGTAAGGGTCAACAAAAGATCATTTGTGGTTGACAGAACGGGAACGGTTATTTCTGATGAGTTTGATGAGATAAATAATTTCAGCGAGGGACTTGCCGTTGTAAAAAAAGGTGGCAAATATGGAGCGGTAAACCGGTTGGGAAATGTGATCATCCCACTTGAATACGACAAACTCGGTGATTTTTCCGAAGATCACGCCTGGTTTCAGCGAGATGGCAAGTACGGAATTCTTGACAGGCAAAATTACATTACCGTCAATAATGAATATGATTGGGTTGATAATTACGGAGAATTTATCAGGGTGAAAAAAAATTCAGGATACGGAGTCATTGATAAAAATAATCAGGTAATTATTTCGTTTAACTATGACAGGATAGAGAATTATTCCAACGAGATCTTCATCCTTATTAAAAATGGTAAATATGGCTTCGCGGATAAATCGGGCTGCATGTATACCTGGGTGGAATATGATTTTGACAATAAACTTACAACGGAGGACCTTGTTTGGAAAAATGAAAAAGAGAACGAAGTGTATTTTAAGTTGATTGATGAAGGGAGTGAAGCAATTATGAATCAGAACGGAAAAAAGCTTGCAGATTTTGATGAGTATGAAGAGATTTACCTTCCTTCAAATGGCTTGTTCCTGGTTATGAACAGAGATAAATACAGTTTTCTCGACCTGAAAATGCATCCCGCTTTTAAAGGAACGTTTGACGACGCTGAAGACTTTAAAAACGGTGTTGCAATTGTAACCAGGAAGGATAAACCATTTATAATTGATAAAAACGGAAATACGGTTTTTAATGAAGCCTGCGATGAAATAGAATTATGGGAAAATGATTATTATCTTGTAACTCGAAGTGGTCTTAAGGGAATTTTAAATAAGGAATTGAAATGGCTGCTTCAGCCCGGATACCAGGAAATTGAAGCGGATGAAAACTTCAATTATATTTCATTAAAAAAGGAAGGCAGGAAAATATTGTATAGCGTTAGTCAAAGTAAAATTATCTGGTCAGAATAAATTAAAAATGCAGGAATGAGGTATTTTATATCTGTTGTATTGGTAATATTTTTTGCGCAAGCCTTTACCGCGCAAACACCGAAAGATTCAACTTTGTCCATGCATCTTGTATGTTTTCAAATGAGCGGACAGCTGCCCGGTGGTGATCTTGTAAAAAGATACGGCGCCAATATTGATGTTGGTGTTTCCTATTTTTACAAAACAAAAAAGAATTTTCTTTTTGGAATTGATCCGCACTTTTTTTTCGGCAAGAATATAAAGGAAGATGTATTGGCTCCGATAAAAACGCCGGAAGGCACCGTTACCAATTCAGAAGGTAATTTTTCCGTCCTCAGGCTTACAGAACGGGGGTGGAACATTACACTTTCCGCAGGTAAAGTGATCAGTAAAATAGGATCGTTCAAACTTAGTCCTAATCCCAATTCAGGTATTATGCTGATGCTGGGTGCCGGTTATATGCAACACAAGATTCACTTTCTTGACGAAGCAAGAAAAACGCCCCAGATTGCCGGTGATTATGTGAAAGGTTACGATCGCCTGACAGGCGGAGCCGTTGTGAAAGAATTTATTGGCTATACATATTTCAGCAATAATCGCCTCGCAAATATTTATTGCGGATTCGAGTTCTACCAGGGATTTACCCAGAGCCTCAGGTCATACAATTATGATCAGATGTCAGCGGAAACGGGAATGCGGATTGATCTTCTATATGGTTTCAGAGTTGGATGGATTCTGCCAATTTATAAGCGCGCGGAATCCGATAACCTCTTCAGCTATTAACTTGAATTCGTTACAAACTTCTTGTCATTTGCTTAGCGCTCAGCAAACGGCTTACTAGATTTAAGCAGGTATGTTTCTGTATAACCTCGGAATATTTTTTTATCACGCGCTGATTTTTCTGGCGTCTCCCTTTCACCCAAAGGCAAAAAAAATGCTGGAGGGACGAAAAAATACTTTTGCTGAGCTGAATAAATTCTCATTAAACCGCGGAAATTCAAAGGTGATCTGGTTCCATGCTTCTTCTCTCGGAGAATTTGAACAGGGACGCCCGCTGATTGAAGCTATCCGCAAAAAAAATCCTGAGATAAAAATTCTGCTGACATTTTTTTCCCCGAGCGGTTTTGATGTTCAAAAAAAATATCCTCTCGCAGATCTTGTTACTTACATACCATTTGATTACCCAGGCAATGCGAAAAAATTAATCAAAACAGTAAAGCCAGACGCCTCTATATTTATCAAGTACGAATACTGGCTGAATTTCCTGAATGAACTTCATGAAAATAAGATCCCGGCTTACATTGTTTCATCAGTCTTTCATCGTGGTCAATCCTTCTTTAAATGGTATGGCGGCATTTTTATCAGGGGATTAAAAACATACAAACATATTTTTGTGCAGGATGAAGAGTCCGCCACATTATTGAAGGAGCTGAACTACGACCGTTACAGCGTTTGCGGTGATACGCGGTATGACCGGGTGCTTGAAATTCTGAATCACAAAAAAAATATTCCTTTACTGGAAAATTTCTCTTCCGGAAAAATTACTGTTGTATTAGGCAGTTCGTATAAAGAAGAAGAGGAGATGATCATCAATGTTTTTTCAAGACTTAAAAAAACCGAACCAAATCTTGCATTGGTTATCGCGCCTCATGAAATTGATAAAGAAAACGTTCAACGCATAAAACAACTTTTGGATTCTAACAACATTTCCAGCGCGGTATATTCAGAGAATGTTATCACCGGAAAAGACGTTCTGATCTTCGATACCATGGGACTGCTTTCGTCAGCGTATAACTATGGAAACATTGCTGTTGTTGGCGGGGGATTCAGAGATGGCATTCACAATATTCTGGAGCCGGCGGTTTTTGGTTTGCCTGTATTATTTGGTCCAAACTTCTCTCGTTTTAATGAAGCGAGAGGATTGATCAGTGAGAATGGAGCGTTTTCCTTCGGTAATCAGAATGAGTTATTCAATTATCTGAACAAGCTGCTTACTAAAAAAGAGCTTCTTTCATCTGCATCAGCAATTGCATCGGCCTTCGTGATTAAAAATTCAGGCGCAACACAAAAAGTATTAGCAAAAATTGAGCTGTGATCAGTCACGCGCCGGCAGAACTTTGGAGCTGCACTCACCAAAACCAATCCGCACGCCATTTCTTTCACACCAGCCTTTCATGATCACGGTATCATGGTCATTAATAAACTTACGCTCGGTTCCGTCTTCCAGTTTTAAAGGTTTTGTACCTCTCCATGTAAGTTCCAGCATGCTGCCATATTCATTTTCCTCCGGCCCTGAAATTGTTCCTGATGCCATCATATCTCCAACGCGAATATTACATCCGTTAACTGTATGATGCGCCAGTTGCTGCTCCATGGTCCAATACATGTATTTGTAATTGCTGGTGCAAATGCGGCTTGCTTCTCCTTTCTCGGGTTGAATATAAACTTCAAGATTGATGTCAATATTCTTGTCGCCTTTATATTCCAGGTACGGAAGAACTTTCGGGTCCTGAATGTATCCTTTAACGCGGAAAGGTTCCAGCGCGTCTAGAGTAACGATCCATGGCGACATTGTTGACGCGAAATTTTTTGCGAGGAAAGGTCCGAGCGGTACGTATTCCCATGTTTGAATATCACGCGCGCTCCAGTCATTAAACAACACCATCCCGAAAATAAATTCATCCGCGGCTTCTGTAGAAACAGTATCTCCCATTTGAGTTTCTTTTCCAATAATAAATGCTGTTTCCAACTCAAAATCCAGCAATTTACAGGGACCAAAGACTGGCATGTCTGAGTCTGCAGGTTTTGTTTGTCCTTTTGGACGAAAAAAAGTATGACCGGAAACACGAATTGAACTCGCTCTGCCATGATAACCTACGGGAAGATGTTTCCAGTTTGGTAAAAGCGCGTTGGCAGGATCACGAAACATTTTTCCAACGTTGGTTGCGTGATCAATGCTTGAATAAAAATCCGTGTAATCTCCAACCTCTATCGGCATCAACATTTTTACGTCACGCTGAAGTTTAAAAATCTTTTTGCGATTCGCATCATTATTTTTTAATCCCGAATCTCCATTTTCACTCAAAAGTTCAGATATCCTGTCGCGTAATTTGCGTGAAGTTTCTTTCCCAAGTGAAATAAAACTGTTCAGGGTTGAAACTGCTAATACATTTTTTTCATGAATGATCCCATCAAAATATCCAAGTTGCGCCGCTTCATAAAGATCCAGGATGAATTCGCCGATTGCTGTGCAGGCATGATGATCAACATTCTTGTCCGCATAAACACCGAACGGAATATTTTGAATGGAAAAGTCAGAATCTGCTTTTACCTCGATCCAAGATTTTAGAGAGGGGTTATTGGCTTTGATCATTTCGAATAATTTTCCCCAAAAGTAACTGATTGCGTGTTATCTTTATCTTTGATAAAAAAAAATAAAATGTGGAAAGAAGAAAACAACACGCTTATTCGCGAATTTCGTTTTCAGGATTTCTCCCAGGCTTTTGGTTTTATGAGCCGCGTTGCGCTTGCAGCAGAAAAAATGGATCATCATCCGGACTGGAGCAATGTTTATAATAAAGTGATCATTAAACTCACTTCACACGACGCAGGCAATAAAATTACTTCCCGCGACCGCGAGCTTGCAGAAAAAATTGACGCTATTTTCTCCAACTCATGAAACGTTATTTTTTATTCATAGGCATATTCGCATTTTATTTTGCAGGCGCTCAAACCGCTGCAAAAAAAATCACTGCTCTAACAGAAAAACTTAAATCAGATCCGGAGCTGAAACACGCAGTTTTTTCATTTTGTGTTGCTGACGCGTCAACAGGGAAAATCTTGCAGGAATACAACAGTAATCTGTCGCTGGTGCCCGCAAGTACACTGAAAACACTGACTACAGGCGCGGCACTTGCAATACTTGGTAAAAACTTTCGCTACGAAACACAAATTGTTCACACGGGAAAGTTCGATTCTGTGAGCGGAGTTTTAGATGGTGATCTTATTATAACCGGCAGCGGCGATCCTACGCTTAATTCTTCTTATTTCAAAAAGAACGGAGACACCTTGCAGGTGACTGACGAATGGGCAGCGCAATTAGTCAAGAAAGGAATTAAAAAGATCACCGGCAAAATAATTGCAGATAATTCCTGCTTTGAAAACGATGTTCCCGGCACATGGATCTGGGCAGACATTG
>CBIHPU010000121.1:0-8651 GCA_966211935.1 uncultured bacterium
GCCAACCGGCTGTTTTTTCTTTTATCGCACAGGCTTGACAAGTACCAGAAAAAACACCCTCCCGATAGCTATCGGGACGCACCGAATTGCCAAATCCCCGCACTCGGCGATCCAATCGCGCCCGTCCGTGAAACCTTTCAGCAAAAAAAATAGTAAATACTTTTTTCCTCAAACAAAAATAGAATTTGTATTTCAGAAAAAACCGACAATTCATTCGCCAGCTCTTTTCTGAGTCAGCTAACTAAAGAAAAAAAGAGGATCTGTTTCGCGAGTTTACTCTTTGACAAACTTTTTCACCAGTAAATTCTCTTCTGTCTTCAAAACAACTTCGTAAAGCCCACTGGTTAGTTTGCTAATATCAACAGACAATCCGGAAATTATTGAATTGGCGCTGATTTTTTCCTCAGCAACTTTTTTCCCGTGCAGATCATAAATAAAAATAGTGGCTTCTTCCTTACAGTTAAAAAGCTGAACTGTAATTTGATTATTCGCCGGGTTTGGAAACAAAGACAATGACATTGATGAGAATGTCTTATTCTCCTGAACACCAACCGCGGCGGAAGCATCAAGCACAAATAATCCGTTCTGCATATCACTCACAAGAATATGTCCGCTCGGGAGATAAGGATCTGCACCCCACGCGCCCATGTAAGGTGTTGGAGAAGATGGATAATTGTTGTTGGCTCCATTTTGCGGATGAGTATCAAAATATCCGGCTACCGAAACGTTTGAAGGATCCTGGATATTAAAGATATAAAGTCCGTCCTGGTAATAAGAAACAACCGCAAAATCATTTCCCAATATATATGGGTTGTGCGGGGTTGCTCCCTGATTTGATTTGATCGTATCCTTTAAAGTAAAATTGGAAAAATCTGAACCATCAAGAATTTTTACAACGGTATTTGTTGGAACTTCATCACAGAAAACGAGTGTGTTTTTATCTGCTGTCCGGTAACTGCTATGATTGTAACCTGCCTGGATATAACCCGTGTAAGACGCGATCTCAGTAAAGGTATTGTTGGAATTGAATTTATAAATATGCAATCCATCATTTCCGCAACTTGCAAAAACAGTATCATTCTGCACCCACATATCATGAACGGAACTGATAGCGGGATAATCCTGGTTTAAAATTCTGAGCAATGCCGGCGATGCAGGATTGGTAAGATCATATACCGCCATGCTCCTCTGACCTACCGAAGGTATATTCACATATCCGCAATAAAGTTTATTTCCATCTACATACACCGTGTGAGAACGATTCAGAATGGAATTTCCTTTGTGCACTACATGAATGGAATCAGGCAAATAGGAAAGATCCGCAATGATGAGTCCGTTTGGCAATGCGTCATCACTTACCATATAACAGTAATTTCCATAGGTCTTCATCTCTCTCCAGAGAGCATTTGTATTGATTCCCAATTCAAAATCGCGTACAACAGGCGCGGTCGGATTTGAAACGTCAATGAAATAATAACCGGTTGTAGAACCAAGTATCGCATATTCCTTGTTATCCTGCGGATCAACCCATCCAATTACACCTGCATATTTTGTGGCGGTAGCAGGATAGAACCAGCTATTGACGGTAGTTTCCGGATCAAGCTGACCGAGCAATGAGATATTCAGACTGGGATAAGTCTGAGCGACTGAGAAAAAACTAATTGCAACAAAAAAAAGAAGAGTAATTTTTTTCATAAAAAGATTTTGTTCGTTAACAGGATGAATAATTCAGCAACTATTACGCCTTGTAAAAGGCGACAGAAATAAAACTGATCCTAAGCTCGCGAAGCCAAATCAGCACCGCTTATCATTTCTTTCATTATCTGCGTCATAAGAGGTTCTTTTTGCGCGGCAACACGCTGAACATCTTCGTGCGTTGTTTCCTGGATCTTTCCTTCCACACCAAGATCTGTAACAATAGAAATTGCGAAGCATGGAATTCCTGAGTGTTTTGCAACGATAACTTCAGGTACGGTACTCATGCCAACCGCGTCTGCTCCAAGTATGCGAACCATTCTGTATTCGGCCGGAGTTTCAAGACATGGTCCGGACAAACCAAGATATACTCCTGTGCTTACCTTGATCTTTAAACGTTCCGCTATAGCAAGGGCTTTGTTCACCATTTCCTTGTCATATGCTTCGCTCATATCAGGAAAACGAATCCCGAGTCGTTCGTCATTTCTGCCGATCAAAGGATTTGTCCCGAAAAAGTTTATATGGTCAGTAAGGATCATGATCTCTCCGATCTCAAAGTTTGGATTAACGCCTCCGCTGGCGTTGGAAAGAAATAATTTTTTTACTCCAAGCGCCTTCATCACCCGAACAGGAAAAGTGCATTGCTGCATGGTATAACCTTCATAGTAATGAAAACGTCCCTGCATGGCAACAACTTTCTTATCACCCAGCGTTCCGAAAATAAGTTTCCCGCTGTGTCCCTCAACTGTACTGATCGGAAAATTCAGGATATTCTCGTAGGGCAATTCATGCTCTATGCTTATTTCCTTTACCAGGCCACCAAGACCTGTACCCAAAATAATTCCTACTTCAGGTTTAAAATTTTTAGTTGCGCGGAGAATACCTGCTGTGGTAGATTCTATTTGTTCTTGCATATCGTAAGACGCTTTCATTGAATTCTTCAGTTTTATTTTTAAAATCAATTTCTATTGGCAGAATAAACAGCGGCAGTCCGGTGATCAGTTCAAGCAACTCTGGTTTGTTCAACCGCATATAATCTTTTTCCGTTGTTACAATCAGTTTATTTTCGCCTGCAATATTATTAAATGTTTTCCTGAGCTCAGCTACGTCTTCTGTTGTAAATTCATAATGATCGCCATAATTAACATGCTGAATTGTATTTGCGTATTCCTTGATGTAAGTGATCATCGGTTTAGGATTCGCGATACCAGTTAACACAAGCACGTTGAATTTAAAAAGCTGCTGTGCCACATCGATTTTAAATTCGGGATCACTGTAATAATAAAGGTCCCCGTATTTCAGCCATGAAAAGAACAGCTTCTGATAAGGATTGAGTTCTACTTCCTTGGAATAAACTTTCATATCCAGGTTGGTAATGCGCTCAGGAGTTTTGGTGATAATAATGATATCGGCCCTTTTGCAGTTTCCCGGGTATTCCCTTAACGTTCCACCTGGCAGCATGCTGTCGTGCACAAAAAGATTATTGAAGTCTGTGAGAAGAATATTAAGGCCGGGCTTTACGCTTCTATGCTGAAAAGCGTCATCCAGCAAAAAAATATCAGGTTTATCTTTCAACTTCAGCAGTTCTCTTATACCATGCACCCGGTCAGCATCAACGGCTACGGTAATCCCGGGAAATTTGGTTTTGAACTGTTTTGGCTCATCCCCCACCTCGTCGGCTGTATTTTCAGGATAACAGATCATGAATCCCTTCGTCTTACGCTTGTAGCCGCGACTTAATGTCGCCACGTTAAATTCTGATTCCAGCAGTTTAATCAGGTACTCTATGTGGGGCGTTTTGCCGGTACCGCCTACTGCAAGATTGCCAATACTAATTATATGCTCCCTGAAGGAACGTGATTTTAGGATGCCCCAATCATAGAGCAGGTTACGGACAGCGGTAATGATCCCGTAAAGAATGGAAAATGGAAAGAGCAATATGTAACGCGCCGTTCGCACAGGGTCTACACACGGTTTAGAATGCTAAACATACTAAAAATTACGAAAACCGGGACTGAATCTTAGCCTATTAAAAAATCATAAGTGGTCTTAAGACAAAAGCTAATTATTAATTAATAGTTATCTTAGTCCGCTATAAAATCCGAAGATTTCAGCTTGTGAAAGATTTTCTGTCTTTTTTAAAAACCAAAGCATTTTTTAAGCATTTCGCGCTGGCATTGGTGTCACTTGTTGCGGTGATATTCATTATGCTCAAGGTGCTGGATTTTTACACTTCTCATGGAGAAACAGTAGAGGTTCCCGATTTCACGGGGCAGAAAATTGCGAAGCTGGATAAATTTGTAGAAGGAAAAGAAGTGCAGTATGAAATAATCGACAGCATTTACACACCTGGGGAAAAACCCGGAATTGTTTTGAAGCAGGACCCATTGCCAAAAAGCAGGGTGAAACACAATAGAAAAATCTATTTGTACGTTACTTCTGTATCAGCTCCTCAGATTGAAATGCCAAAACTTGTGCATTTATCACTGAGACAGGCGCTGGCAATGATTGAGAGTTACGGTTTAAAAGCAGGTAAGACAAAATTTGTGGCAGCTGATTGCGACGGATGCGTTTTGAAACAGGTTGTGAACGGAAAAGTGTATACGTCAGAAGATTTTAAACAGGCAGCGGAAAGAAAAAAACCAATTACCATTAAAAAAGGAACAACGATAGAATTAATTGTTGGAGAAGGAGAAAGTGAAACACGTATCGCCATTCCAGATCTTCATGGCATGACCTTGCAGGACGCTTTAGTGAAACTGGACAACAATGGTCTCACTTACGGAGTGATACTTCCGGATGAAAAGAGCAAGGATTCATTAAACATGTTCGTGTACAAGCAATTTCCGGAGGTAACTGCGGAAGGCACCATTAAAATCGGTTCAAGAATAGATCTGTTCATTACAAAAGATAAAACGAAAATTACAGAAGTAAAAAACGAGTAAATTATGAGTAGAAATTTTTTACCTGCTGCTGTGTTCATCTTAATCTTTTTCTGCGGTTCCTTAACTGCGCAGCAGGACTCATTAAAACCACTCACTTTTAATCCGTACCTGAAATCATCAGCAAAAAATAATTCCAGCTATAAAAAAACTGCATCTTTAAATTCTGTAGGCCCTTTATTTTTTGATGACTTTGCCTATTTCAGTTCAAAACCTGATCCTGCAAAGTGGGACACGAATTCAGCTGTATTTATAAACAGAAGTTTCGGGCGCGCGCCATTCAGTATTGGCGTTGCAACCTTTGACGGATTGAACAAATATGGATATCCATATACTCCCGCGGCCGCTACAACAATCAGCGCTCCTGCCGATACGCTCACTTCGCTACCTATTGATCTGAGCTTTATTCCATCAACAGATACGTCTGTTTATCTTTCTTTTTTCTATCAGTCTCGTGGATGGGGAGACGCTCCTGAAACAGCTGACTCGCTGATATTGCAGTTCTATAATACAGCAAGCGGCACCTGGAATAACGCATGGGCAAAAGCTGGATTTTCAAACGGACCAAATGATTCATCATGGAAATTGATCATGGTGCAGGTTGCTAATCCTGTTTATTTCAATAATGATTTTCGTTTCCGTTTTACAAATCGCGCGTGTCCCTGCGGCGCAGTAGATCACTGGAACCTGGATTATGTCTGGCTGAATGCAGGAAGAACTCCGGGCGATACAATTTTTAAAGACATCACGTTTGGTTACGAAGCGCCTTCACTTCTTAAAAGTTATTCATCCATGCCTTATTGGGCGGTTACCGCTTCTGATATCGCTACAAATTATCCGGTATTCATTCGCAACAATAATTACACGCAGCAGGCGGAGAATTTTTTTGTGCCATTCGATGTATTTGATCAGAACAATGCCATCACGAATATTTCTACAGGCTCATCAAACAACATTGATAATTTTATTGTTGGAGGATGGGATAATGATCCGGCGCACGTGAACCAAAGTCTTGCAACGCTACCAACACCAGTTCTTAATGATAGCGGAACATATAAAGCACGTTTATATATTGCCGGGGCGCCGAATGAAGCCTTTGACGGCAATTACAACGACACGCTTTATGGTTACACACATTTTTATAATTATTACGCTTATGATGACGGAACCGCTGAAGTAGGATATTATTTGAATCAAACAGGTTCAATGATGGCTATGCAGTTTACATTGAACGGACCGGATACTTTGAGAGCGATGGATATTTTTTTCGATCCAATGTTCAGTATTCTGACTATTCAAAATTCATCTTACGAAATGTGGGTATGGAACGATAACGGCGGACAACCCGGAAGTTCCATTTACACAGAGGGACCGATCTATCCCTCATTTGCCAGCAACCTTGCGCCGAATACGTTTAAACGTGATACATTGTCAACTCCGCTCGCATTATCAGCCGGAACGTATTACATTGGAATTAAGCAGACAAGCAGCCAGCCTTTGAATGTTGGGTTTGACAGGAATTACGATAACAGTGATAAAATGTTTTACAACACCAGCGGAAACTGGAACAACGCGTCTTTTGCGGGCTCCTATATGATACGGGCTGTAATGAGAAAGCTTGATCTCGCTGAAGGAATTTCCGATGGTTTGTCATCACGCGTCGCGAGCGTAGTTGTATATCCTAATCCTACATCAGAAAAAATTACGGTTGATCATTCGCTGCTTAAATCAGGAGATATGCTGACCGCGGAGATCTTTGATTTTTCAGGCAGGATGCTGAAATCAGAAAAAATATTCAACAATGAACAGATCGATATTTCAATGCTGAGCAGTGGAGTTTATATTTTAAAGATCTCTGACCGCAAATCTGTTATTCACACCACCAAGTTATTTGTAACCCATTAATTCTTCCAACAAAAATTTTATGAGCGAGGAAGAAGAAATAAGGGAAGAAGAAATTCAGGAAGAAGATCAGGACCTGTTTGAACATTTAAAAATTGTTGTAGACAAGGGACAGGAGTCATTCAGGATCGATAAGTTTCTTACCTCACGTTTAAAGAACGCGTCGCGCACGAAAGTGCAGTATGCCGCTGAAGCAGGAAGTATTCTTGTAAACGGAAAGCCGGTTAAGGCAAGTTATAAGATAAAACCGGGAGATTCAGTGAGTATTGTTCTGCCTCATCCTCCAAGGGAGATTGAACTTATCCCGCAAAATATTCCGATCAATATTATTTACGAGGATGATGATATTATTGTGGTGAACAAAGCGCCCGGAATGGTGGTGCATCCTGCTTATGGAAATTACTCAGGTACACTCGTCAACGCGCTCATCTATCATTTTCAGAATTTACCGAAATCAAAAACATCTATCTCCGAAGAATTATCGGTTGACAGGCCGGGTCTTGTACATCGCATAGATAAGAACACTTCAGGAATTCTTATTGTCGCGAAAACGGAGAAGGCGATGGTAAAACTTTCAAAAGATTTTTTTGACAGAAGCCTCGATCGCCGTTACCTCGCTTTGGTATGGGGGAATTTCGAAGAGAACGAAGGTACCATCACAGGACACATTGGACGTGATTTAAAGAACAGGAAAGTGATGGCCGTGTTTCCGGATGGAAGTCATGGAAAACATGCTGTAACCCATTACAAAGTGGTGGAACGTTTTGGTTATGTTACATTAGTTGAATGTAAACTTGAAACAGGCAGAACGCACCAGATCCGTGTGCACATGAGATACATTGGTCATCCGATCTTTAATGACAATGAATATGGTGGTGACAGAATTTTAAAAGGAACCACATTTACAAAATACAAACAGTTCGTTGAAAATTGTTTTTCACTTTGTCCGCGGCAAGCCCTGCACGCGCGTTCTTTAAAGATCAAACATCCGCGCACCGGTAAGGAGATCCAGTTTGACAGCGAACTTCCATCCGATATGCAGCAGCTTGTTGACAAATGGAAAAACTACGCGAAGTTCAATACCTACGAAGAACCCGATGATGCTGAAGCATAAAAATTATCAATCTTAAATTATCTGTGTTCACTTTACCATCAATCCTTATCTTTGCGAATAATTATTTTAAATGGCAGTTAAAACACGCGACAGGATCAGTATTTTAAAAGAAGATGGATTATTCAGTCTTGTCATTTATCCGGTGCGCGATAAATTGAAATTGAATTTATTGTTTGGCTGGCTTATACTGTGGACCTTTTGCGGAATCATCTTTATAGCGAATTACATTAATTACAGCAATCGTGGTAATTCTATGCGCGCTCAATATGTGCTTATAGACAAAAGCAATATTGATATAAAGAAAAAAGCTGACACGCTTTTGCAGATACAGAAGGACCTGGATACAAATCAGAAACAACGTTTGATATTGATTGTGCTGATCGGATTCTGGGTCTACTATGAATACAAAGTAGGAAGAGCATATATGTTCCGCAAATTCGGCTTTGAAAAGATCTGGATGAAAAACGGAATGATCTATTACCGCAGGGAAATAAATAAACGCGGCAAAACAAAAACCTTTGATGCAGAATTTGTAAAAGAATTCAATGCGCTTGATTTTAATAAAGCAGATTTCTTTCAGAATGTAAGTCGTTCGTTCTGGACACTTGCGGGAGAAAGCATAGAGTTCAGTTATCATTCCAAATCAATGCGGTTCGGAATACAGCTGAGCGAAAAGGAATCGAATGACATAGCTGATCAGCTTAACCGCGCGTTGAAAAGACTAAAATCTGAGAAAGCGGTTGTTTAGTCGGGGTAATCGGTTTTTTTCCGCCAATCATTTTCACAAAGGATTGTTTTGATCTGAAAAAAATTTTCGCTGTTTGAACCACTAAACATTGATGAAATAGAAAGTGGGATCCATCATGTAGAAGTATTAGTAGACAAAAAGGTTCACTCTACCCTCAACTTGACATCAGCAAACAAAAATTATTCCGCCTCCTGCAGCTCCAGCCAACGAATTGATTTCTGATCAAGAGTCTCATTAATTTTTGAATATT
>CBIHPU010000122.1:0-8640 GCA_966211935.1 uncultured bacterium
CTGATCGATACAGAACCTGAAAGAAAAAAATTCATTCAGAAATTTATCGAACCAATTAAGGAAATTCTCGGGGAACAGGGATTTAAATTTAAGATCCTAGGCAGGCCCAAATCCATCTTTTCAATTTATAACAAGATCAAGCAAAAGGGAGTGGCGTTCGAAGACATTTTTGATCTTTTTGCCATCCGGATTGTAATTGACACACCACAGGATAAAGAGAAAGCAGATTGCTGGAAAATTTACTCCATTATTACAGATTTTTACCATCCAAATCCTGACCGTCTCCGCGACTGGATCTCAACACCTAAAGCGAACGGTTACGAATCCTTGCACACAACAGTAATGGGTCCGCAGGGAAAATGGGTTGAAGTGCAGATCAGATCAGAAAGAATGGATGAGCTGGCAGAAAAAGGATATGCTGCTCACTGGAAATATAAGGATAGCGCGGCGGAAAGGGAAAATCAACTGGAAGAATGGATCTCCAGGATTCGTGAGATGCTTGAAAGTCCTGAAGAGAACGCGCTTGATTTTATTGATGATTTTAAGCTTAATTTATTTGCTGACGAAATTTTTCTGTTCACTCCGAAAGGAGATATGAAAACTTTGCCGGCAGGATCAACCGCGCTGGATTTCGCGTTTGAGATCCATAGTAAAGTGGGCGCAAAATGTATAGGCGCAAAGGTGAACCATAAACTTGTTCCGCTGAGTTATGAGCTGAAAAGCGGCGACCAGGTGGAGATCCTTACGAGCAATAAACAAACACCGAGAGAAGATTGGATAAATTTTGTAATAACGGCGAAGGCAAAATCAAAAATAAAGCATGCGCTGAAGGAACAAAGAAAAGTAGTTGCGGAAGAAGGAAGAGAAACGCTGGAGCGAAAGTTTTACAGGTTGAAACTTGATTTCACAGTTCAGAATATATCCGATTTCGCGACATTTCTCAAGCTGCCCTCGTCTCAGGAATTATTTTACCGCGCGGCCAAGGGCGCCATTGATTCGAAGGAAATAAAAGAATTTATAGAATACAGGGAACATCCTGAAAAGCAAAAGAAAGAACAACCATCTCTTGAGCAGATGGTGAGTAACGCGCGGGGCAAAACGGATATGCTGGTGATTGGCGATGACATGCAGAAGCTGGATTATAAACTTTCCGCCTGCTGCAATCCAATTCCCGGTGACGACGTTTTTGGTTTTATTACGGTTGGCGATGGCATCAAAATCCACCGCGTGAATTGTCCCAACGCGGTTCAGTTACTTTCGAACTATGCTTACCGGGTTGTAAAGGCCAAGTGGAACTCCCAGCAGCTCATTTCTTTCCTTGCGGGGATCAAAATTACCGGATCAGATGAGATAGGACTTGTGAACAATATCACCAAGATCATTTCAACCCAATATAACGTCAATATGCGTTCCATCAATTTTGATACGGACGATGGAATTTTTGAGGGCACAATTATGGTCTACGTCCACGATACCAACCACCTTACCCAGTTGATTAACAAACTAAAAAAAGTGCATGGCGTGGTGAGCGTTAACAGGATCAATACCGAAGGAAAAGAGAGTAATTTACCGATTAAAAGCCAATAAATTCCGTTTCAAAATCTCTTTCCAATGCTTATCTTAGTCCTCCTTTAACGGAGAAGAATGGTAAGCGAAGAAACCAAGGAGACAGTTAAGAATATTTTCACGAAATTTCTTGAAGAGAAAGGGCACAGACGCACTTCAGAGCGCTATGCAATTTTGAATGAAATTTATTCGCACGACGGTCACTTTGATATTGAATCGCTTTACCTGCTGATGAAGAATAAAAAATACAGAGTGAGTCGCGCTACGCTATACAACACGATTGAATTGCTTTTGGAAAGCAACCTGGTGATCAAACATCAGTTCGGAAAGAATATGGCGCAATTTGAAAAGGCTCATGAGTTTCGCCAGCACGATCATCTCATCTGCCAGGATTGCGAGCATGTATTTGAATTTTGCGATCCAAGAATTCAGCAGATCCAGCAAATGGCCGGGGAGATACTTGATTTTAAAATAATGCATCACTCACTTAACCTGTACGGCAAGTGCAATACGTTTAGCAAAACCGGTAAATGCGTTCACAAAACAGCTCAAACTAAAAAGTAAGCGAATGATCTTTCAACACAAAATAAATACCGAGGGCATTATAACTGTTATAAAGCTTTACGGAGAACTCATTGATAAAAACCAGGCTAATGACCTGATGTCTGACATTGAGAACCTGCTGAAGGAGAAAAAACTGAAATATGTTTTCGATCTTGGTGAATTGAAATACATGAACAGCAGCGGACTGAATACGCTCATTCATATTTTATCGAAAACCAGGAAAGAAGGAGGAGATGTAGTGATGGCAAACGTTTCCAGGAAAGTGAATGAATTGCTTGTGATAACGAAATTAAATACTTTATTTACCGTAACGCCGACAGTAAATGATGGCATTGCGAAAATCAATGAATAATCTACGAATTACGAATGATATACGAATTTACGAATCGGCACGATCACAATAGCGACAACTTCAAACATCGAACATCAAACTTCAAACCCACCTACGCTTTTGCTACGGCGGGTAAAACATCAAACAATAAACGATAAACGATAAACGAATTAATGAAAACAGACGTACTACTTGGTCTCCAGTGGGGAGATGAGGGAAAAGGAAAAATAGTGGATGTACTCACTCCCAATTATGATATTATTGCTCGTTTCCAGGGTGGACCAAATGCAGGTCACACACTTGAGTTTAACGGAATAAAACATGTTCTACATACTATTCCAAGCGGTATATTCCGCGACAACAACATCAACGTAGTTGGGAACGGAGTAGTAATTGACCCTGTAGTTTTTAAAAGAGAAACAGACGCGCTGAAAAAAATGGGCGTTAAGGATATCAAAAAGAAACTCCTCATTTCAACACGCGCGCATTTAATTCTGCCTACACATATTTTTCTTGATAAAGCTTCCGAAGCCGCTAAAGGTGAAGCGAAAATAGGCAGCACGCAAAAAGGAATTGGTCCAACTTACATGGATAAAACGGGAAGAAACGGATTGCGCGTCGGCGATATTCTCTCTCCTGATTTCAGGCAGAAATACGAGTTCCTGGTAAACAAGCATAAACAAATGCTTTCGTGGCTGAATTATGAATATGATCTTGCCGCGTCTGAGAAATTATGGTTTGAAGGAATTGAGAACCTGAAGGAACTTGATTTTATTGACAGTGAGCATTACCTCAACAACGCAATGCGTGAGGGCAAAAAAATTCTTGCTGAAGGCGCACAGGGATCTTTGCTGGATATTGATTTCGGAACATATCCTTTTGTTACATCATCCAACACCGTAACAGCAGGGGCATGTACAGGACTTGGTGTGGCTCCCAACCGGATCGGAAGGGTAATTGGAATTTTCAAAGCGTATTGCACCCGTGTTGGAAGCGGACCTTTCCCTACGGAGTTGAACGATGCGACCGGTGAAAAGATCAGAAAAATCGGAAATGAATTTGGTTCCACAACCGGCAGAGCAAGGCGTTGCGGCTGGCTCGATATACCAGCGCTGAAGTATGCGATAATGGTGAACGGCGTAACCGAGTTGATGATGATGAAGGCAGACGTTTTAAATGAGTTCAGTGAAATTATGGTTTGTACTTCTTATAACTATAAGGGTAAAAAAATTGATTACCTGCCCTACTCTATTAATGCAGACGAGCTGACTGCGAATTACGACACATTAAAAGGCTGGAACAGCGAAATAAAAAATGGCGCCGCAATGCCCGCAGGACTTTCTGCTTATATTGATTTCATTGAAAAACAAACCGGTGTACCTGTAAGTATTGTTTCTGTTGGTCCTGACAGAACGCAGACAATTATGCTTGACAAAGAAGTTGCAACTAAATAGTTTTGCTGTACCGATTGACTAACTGAAAGAAGAATTCAGGCGAAGGTTCAATATTCCTGCAGGATTACCTTCCTTGACTTTCCAGTTTCCTGACTAGATCTTCTTTCCTGTACCTGACAGTTACAGGAGATTTTCTGATCTTGTGTAGCGCTTCTTTTATTCTGGTTCCTTCAGGAAATTCTTTTAGGTTCCATAATATGGACTCAAAATCGGCTTCTTTCAACTTCTTGCAGTACATCAAAAACTCGTCGGTTTTTGCAATCATTAGTTCAATGACACTCTCTTTATCGGATGAACAAAAATCGAATGATTTAAAAAAAGTTTGAATATAACTGCTGTCAATTTTATCCGGATTTTGTTTTATAAAAGTTAATCGTTCCTCTTTTCTTTTTTTACGAGCCTCAATGAGTTCCAGCTTTGCTGAAGTATACTTATTTAATGAATCCATGAACAGGTGGTGACACATGTTTCTCTCATCCTGATAGGTGAGCATGTTCTGCTCCAGACTATCTTCAAACTGCCAGTTCCATCCCACCTCTTCTTTCGTTATTCTGTTAAGCTTTGAAGTGATAAAATGGTTCCTCGCATTGTTCCGTATTTCGTTCACGGTCACGTCACAAATATCTACGGTAACATAGTGCTTAATATTGATTTTAAAATTTATCCCTACTATTGAGTCTCCAACCCTTTTAACTGTATCAACCTTGAAAAACCAGAAATTGTTTTTAAAATTATGATATTGTTCCAAAATCAAAGCATCCCCAGAGGGAATTACAAATAAAACATGCTTTTTAATTTTATTTGCAGGAAGACTGGCAAAAAGCTTATCCTGCGAATAAGCCTTATGATAAAAACATAATGAAAGCAAAATTGAAATGAATGCAATGCGGAAATACATGAAAGCTTACTTTGCTTTATAAATTCGAAATAAAATATTGCAAAATCACAAATGAAAGAAAATCCGAAATATTGGATAACTATTTATTTACTGTCAGATATTTTTTTAGCCAGGTATTTTTCAGCGGAACCCTGAATCTGCTCTCAAATTCCTTTTCCGTTGATACGCCAAAATCGAAAACAAGAGTGTCTTCTGATAAGATATTCTTCTCGATCAATTCCGGAACGCGTGCAGAAGGATAAATAAAAAATTCATTATCCTTTTCAAATGCAACCAGCAACCGGTTAAAGAAACTAAGATCGGTTTTGCTTTCAAGATATTTCATGAAGTGGATCTGCTTGTCAATTGAACAACCACTCGCGGAAAACTGAGCTTCGTTAGCTCTTATTACGAGTATGTGATCATAGAGAAATTCAAAGTCCGCGGTCAACTGCAAGCCATGGGCCAGCCAATCTCTAAGGAAAGGACCAAGTTCTGAGGCTATCAGTTCTTTCTGCTGATCAGAGATCTTTTTTTCACTTGCGTATATCCAGACACGATTTTCCATTTTCTTTTTATAGGTCGTTGGCTTTTGCTATCAGCTCCGCCACATCGAGAACTTTAACCTTATCTTCCTTATTAAAATGTTTTACGCCGTCTGTCATCATTACATTGCAAAACGGACATCCAACCGCAATCACATCAGGATTTAGTGCCAGCGCTTCTTCCGCGCGTTCAACATTCACTTCCTTATTTCCTTTTTCGGCTTCTTTGAACATCTGCGAGCCGCCGGCTCCACAGCAAAAACCTTTTTCGCGGCTGCGTTTCATTTCAGCCAACTCAACATCCAGCTTCTGTATCACTTCACGCGGCGCTTCATAAACATTGTTCGCCCGTCCAAGATAACAGGCATCATGAAATGTGATCTTCTTTCCTTTGAACTCGCCACCCTGTACTTTCAGTTTACCGGCGTTGATCAACTCCTGCACCAATTGTGTGTGATGAACTACTTCATAACTTCCTCCCAAACCAGGATACTCGTTTTTAATTGTGTTATAACAATGCGGACAACCGGTAACAATTTTCTTTACGTTATAATTGTTCATAACCGTTATGTTCGACATTGCCTGCATCTGAAAAAGAAATTCATTCCCAGCGCGCTTCGCATGATCTCCGCTGCAGGATTCTTCTGTTCCGAGTATTGCGAACTTAATACCAACGTGATTTAAAATACGGACGATTGCTTTTGTAATTTTCTTTGCACGGTCATCAAAGCTTCCGGCGCAACCAACCCAGAATAAAATTTCGGGCGTTTCACCATTAGCGACCATTTCGGCCATTGTAGGAACTTTAAGCGGTGTATTACTCATGACAAAATTTTATTATTCATTCAACACGCAGAAGCGTTGCTGTTATTCTTCGTTAACCCAATTTGCTCTGTCCGCAGGACTGAACTGCCATGGCGCGCCATTGTTTTCCATATTTGAAAACATATTGTTCAGCTCAGCTGGCGCTTCAGATTTTTCCATAACAAGATAACGGCGCAGATCAACAATAATAGAAAGCGGATCAATATTTACCGGACACTCCTGAACACACGCGTTGCAGGTATTGCAGGCCCATAATTCTTCCGGAGTAATATAATTTTCATCCACTAATCCTTTTCCATCATCAACAAACTTTCCTCCATTCTTATCAATATTTTTTCCGACTTCTTCCAACCGATCACGCGTATCCATCATAATTTTACGCGGAGAAAGTTTTTTGCCAGTAATATTCTGCGGACAAGCGCTGGTGCATCTTCCACATTCGGTACAGGTGTAAGCGTCCAGCAATTGTTTCCAGGTCAGATCAAACACATCACGCGCGCCGAAAGGAACCGGTGGGGCATTAGGATCAATTTCTTTTGGAACATAAGTAGAATCGAAATTTGGCTTAACCACATCAGTAACCGTTTCCAGGTTGTTGAACTGACCCATTGGCTTAATGCGCGTGAAATATGTATTGGGAAATGCAAGAACGATATGGAAATGTTTAGAATAAGGCAGGTAATTAAGAAAAGCGAAAATTCCCACAATATGAAACCACCACGCGCTTCTTTCAAGAACCACAAGAGTATCAGGATTGATATTTTCAAAAAGAGAAACAAACATTCCGCTTACAGGAAATGAACCCGCGGTATGATAACCGGGATAATTAATTTTCTGCAGCGCCTGATCAGAAGCGTTCATTATAACCAGCGCAGACATCATCAGGATCTCCGCAACAAGAATCGCATTTGCGTCAAAGCGCGGAAAACCATTCAGCTCCTTCATGTTAAATCTGCGAACCTTCGCGACATTTCTTCTGAGCCAGAAAACTACTACTCCAATAAAAACTAACGTTGCAAGAATTTCGAAAAACGCGATGAGGAAATTGTAAAATCCTCCGAGTCCGTGAAAAATTCTATGCTGACCTGTAATTCCGTCAATCAGCATTTCCAGCACTTCGATATTGATGAGTACGAAGCCAACATAAACAAAAACGTGCATGATGCCGGCAAGTGGACGGGTCATCATTTTACTCTGGCCCAGCGCCACGCGGATCATGGTGCTGAGATGCTCGCCTGGTGTTCCTTCTGGTGTAAAATCCTTGCCGATGTTGATGTTGCGGCGGATCTTTTTCATGTTAACCGCGAAGAAAACAATTGCCGCGAGGGAGAGAACAGAAAAAAATATTATGCTAATCATTTATAGTATCGTTTGGAATTGTTCTGATAGGACTTTTTCTTCCAAATACAGAAAAATGAAGATATCGTTCAGGATTGTATCGAAGGTCCTTTATCAGCATGTCAAGATCACGTGCCGACTTATTCAGATTTTTGTAGAGGCTTTGATCGTTCAATAGCTTTCCGACTGTTCCTTCACCTTTAGCGATCTGGTCAAGTATGGTATTAGCCTGCACCAGCGCCTGGTTTGTGTTGTCTATGGTTTGCTTGAAATTACTTCGCAGCAATGTATCCGAGATATCGGAAAAATTATGAATGATGAGAGAGATCTGTTCGTTGTTGTCCTGAATGTTTTTTGTGATGGAGTTGATGCGTCCCAGAATAGAAACAATAGTTCCTTCTTCCTGGTTAAGAAGAGAATTTATTTTGGTTGTGCTCTGCTCAAGCGCGTCTACTGAGTTTTTGATACTTTCAAAACTTTCAATTAAGTTTTTCCGCACGTCACGGTTCATGATCTCAGTTACTATCTGTACAACAGAATCCATTGATCCAACCAATCCTTCAATTTTCACTTTCAATGGCTGAATTGTTCTGTTCACTTCTGACTTAAGATCCTCCTGGTAAGCGTCCTTAAGTGTATCGCCGCTTTTTACCATAACCATCGAATCACCTAATTCTATTGATACCGCTTTCGTGCCAAGCAGATCCTGGCTCACAATACGAGCCAATGAATTTTTTGGAATGCTGATATTTTCGTTAAGGATAAAAGTTACAACGACTTTGTATGAGGTGTCTTTTTTTACAAGATCAAGCCTGTTTACCTGGCCAACTTTGTAACCGCTGACAAGAAGCGGCGATGCTTCCATCAGTCCATCGTTCTTGTCATAAACAGCATAAAGTTTTGTCTGCTGCTTAAAAACATTAATGCCCTTAAGAAAGTTGAATCCATACACGAAAAGGGCGATGGAGATAAGGACAATCAGTCCAACTTTAAATTCCTTTTTAATTTTCACGCCCCTGGTTTTTAATTAAAATGGGTACTGGGCAAAATTAAGGATTTTTCTTTAGGGAAAGCAGTTCCAGCGCAGTCTTGATATCAATACGCTGATCATTGCGAAAAGCAACCAGGAAGGCATCCGTA